>NZ_LOWC01000054.1:0-19932 GCF_001522845.1 Burkholderia sp. BDU5
GGGCAGTCGAACGAGGGCATCACCCTCATCGACGCGACCGACAAGTTCGAGACGCACCAGTACGCGTTCAGCGGGCTATCCGACGTCTTGCTCCAGTTCGCGATGCAGCTCAGCGGCGCGACCGGCATTCCGCTCGATCGCCTGTTCGGCCAGCAGCCGGCCGGCTTGAGCGATACCGGCGAAGGGTCGCGCCTGCTGTATCACGAGAAGGTGCACACGCGGCAGGAGCGCCGGATGCGCAACCCGCTGCACGGCCTGCTCGACGTGATGTGCCGGTCGGAAATCGGGCAGCCGTTGCCCGAGGACTTCTCGTACGAGTTCAACCCGCTGCAGGAGATGTCGGCCGCGGAGAAGGCGGAGATCGGCAACAAGACGGTCGACTCGGTGACGAAGGCTGTCGACGCCGACCTGATTCCGCGCAGCCAGGGCATGCGCGAGCTGAAAGCGTCGTCGCCCGACACCGGCATGTTCGGCGACATTCCCGACGAGGCGATCGAGCAGGCCGAGCGCGACGAACAGGGCGAGGACCCCCCGGGAATCGATCCGGCGCTTCCGCTCGGCCCGGCGCCGGGCGCGGCCGCGCGCACGAACGATTCTCTGCTTCGCAGGCTTTTCCGACGTCGATGATCCTCACCCTCGATCGAAAGCGCGACCGGCGCAAGAACCCGGTTCGGCTGAGCGGCGCCGAGCGGCAGTACGGCAGCCAGCTGCGAAAGATCGCTCATCAGGTCGGCGTGCTCGTGAACGGCTTTCCGGCCGATGACGCGTCGTATGCACCGACGATCGAGGAGCTGTTGCGTCGGTACGCCGAGGCGCTGGCGCCGTGGGCAGAAGCGACGGCGGCGCGCATGATCGCCGACCTGAATCGGCGTGACGAGCAGATGTGGATGAAGCAGGCCGCCGACATGTCGCGCGCGCTGCGCGAGGAGATCCGCGGTGCGGCCACCGGCGAGACGATGCGCGCGCTCCTGTCCGAGCAGGTCCGGCTGATCAAGTCGATCCCGCTCGATGCAGCCGAGCGCGTGCACCGGCTCACGCTCGAAGGAATCGTCGACGGCACGCGCGCCGCGCAGATCTCGAAGGCGATTCAGGAGTCTGGACAGGTAGCGAAAAGCCGGGCCGACACGATCGCGAGAACCGAGGTCAGTCGGACGGCCGCGACCCTTACCGAGGCGCGCGCGCTCGACGTCGGAAGCCCTGGCTACTTCTGGCGAACCTCCGGAGATTCGGACGTCCGTGAGGACCATCGCGAGCTGGAAGGCAAGTTCTTCACGTGGGACAAGCCGCCGGTTGCCGATAAGAGGTCGGGCGTGCGTTCGCATCCGGGTTGTATTTACAACTGCCGGTGCTGGGCAGAGGTCGTGCTACCGAAGGGCTGATATGAACTACGCCAAACCACCTCTCGGCCTTGTGCCGAAGTACATCCACGACGAACGCCGCATGAAAGAGATTCTGGGCGCGATCGAGCGTTACAGCGACGCAAGCCTGCCCGTCCCGGCGGAATGGGTGCAGGAACTGAGCGCCATCATCGCCGAACGGTTTCCTGCGAAATAGGCGCGAGGCGGATAGCCATGAAGCCCTTCATTTTCCGAGTTCCCGGGCTGCTGACGTACCGGCGGCACGGCGACCTCGCGCATCTACAGATTCTCGGGCGGTGCATTTACGTCCGTGCCGGGAGACGCCACCGCCTGGTGGGCATTGTTTGGGGTAGCAATTGACCACGACGACCCACGTATTCACGTTTCGCGTGCACACCGCATGGTGGCTGCCGCTGTACATCCGGACATTGATCGTGTGTTGCTGGCTCACTCGAAGCGAGCCCGATTACGAGCGAGTTCGCCGCGTCGTAATGCGCGGAATTCGAACCATCGTCGAACGCTGAACGCCAAGCAATTGCGAGCACTTCATAGCAGCCGGGCCGAGCCCGTTAGACCCGACTGATCAATGCCCAAGCATCTGCATATCTACCTCCACACGTATGACGCGTCGTGGGAGGAATCGAAGCATCCGCGCGCTGCGAACGGCCAGTTCGGATCAGGTGGTGGCACCGGGGCAGCGGCGGCCGCACCAACGTCGCTGAAAGGCGACGAGCTTGGCGACTTCACCAGCATGAAGGAGCTGCGCCAAAAGGCGATTGCCTACGGAAAGCAGTTCGCAGGGAAGAAGTTCAAGAACCAGGCGACTGGAAACCAGATCGAGGTGACGAACGGCGGGATCAGGCACACCGTGGCCACCGGTCACGACGAAGTGCTCCGCTCGATTCCTGCATTGCCGGACCTGCTGACGAAGGCGCGCCTGATCGACTCGCAGCCGGACAAGCGCGGCGATCCGAACGTGAAGGCGGTGGAAACCTACTCGGCGCCGCTCAAGCTGGACGGCAAGAGCTATCGGGCGGTGATTACGGTGAAGGTGTTCTACGACGGCCATCGGTACTACAACCAAGGCCTGGTGCGGGAGGGGGGATAGGGCCGGTCGTCGTTTAAATAAGGCACCCCCTGCCTTTCGGCAGTCGGCTCACCTCCGGCGACCGTCCCAGCCTTGATTATAGCCAGTTCTCGGTGACTTGCGAATTTCCTTCCGAATCATCGACTTACTTCCATCCTTGACCCCGATGCCGACTATTCGAATTCCGACGGCCGACCACGCATGTGCGTGTGGCGGCGGCGCGGCGCGCGCTCGCGCGCATACCCGCGACGGTGTGACCGCGTCAGGCATGTTTACGGCCGAGAAGATCGGCACGCGGCGCTCGCTGACGCCCGAAGGCTTCCTGCTCTGCGAGGAGGTGCCGATCGCGCGCGTCGGCTCGCAGGACTACGCGTATTTCGAGCTTCCCGAGCTCGAAGCGAAGGACGGAGTGATCGTCGCCGAGCGCACCGCCGACGTGCTGTTCAGCCCCGAGACGCTCGCCAGCTTCGAGGGCAAGCCGATCACGATCGACCATCCGCCGGATTTCGTGACGCCGGCGAACTACATGTCGGTGACCCGCGGCGACGTGCGCAACGTGCGGCGCGGCGAGGGCGCTCAGTCGGACCTTATGTTGGCCGACCTGCTGATCAAGGACGCCGAGGCGATCCGCCGCGTGCAAAGCGACGGCCCGGACGCGCTCGACCAGGTCAGCAACGGCTACGACGCTGACTACGAACAGATTGCGCCTGGGCGGGCGCGACAGGTGGTGATCGTGGGCAACCACGTCGCACTCGTGAAAAACGCCCGCTGTGGCCCCGTGTGTTCCATCGGGGATAGCGCTTCCAACCTACTCCCGACAGGAGATTCCAGCATGGCAAACAAGAAGCCCGCGCAGTCGACGCTGCTCGAGAAGCTGCGCAAGGCGTTCATGACTCGCGACTCGGACGCGTTCGAGAAGGCCGCGAATGAAATGACCGGCGACGAGGGCGGCGACGAGTCCGGCAACGGCCAGCCGCAGATTCACATCCACATGCCTGGCGCGTCCGAGGCGAAGCCGGCTGTCGCGCCCACGGGTGATGAAGATCCAGCCGCCGGCGCGGGCGAAGGCAATGCCGAAGTCCTGGCCGCAATCAACGGCGTCGCGGAAAGCGTCAAGGCGTTGGCCGAGCGCGTGACGAAGCTCGAGGGCGGCGGCACGCCGACTGGCGACGATGACGATGACCTCGGCGACGGAACCGGGACGACCGACAACGACGGCACGGGCGCCGGCGGCGATGACGGCAAGGGCGGGACGAAAACCGGCGACAGCACGGCACTGCGCGACGAGTTCCAGGACGCGCTCTCGCGCGCCGAGATTCTCGCCCCTGGTGTACGCCTGCCGACGTTCGACGCGAAGGCCGTGCGCAAGAAGACGGTCGACGCGATCTGCGTGTTGCGCCGCCGCGCGCTGCGCGCCGCAATGGACAACGAGAACGCCGAAGCGGTCAAGGCCGTGACCGGCGGCGCAGACATCTCGGGCATGCCGTGCAACGCGGTTCAGGCGTTCTTCAACGCCGCTTCCGAATTGGTGCGCGGCAAGAACTCAGGTGTACTGCAGCGCCGGACGAGCGACTCCGCTCAGGCTGGGCGGAAAGACATCAACGAAGTCCACGCGGAATTCTGGAAGAACCGCAAGTAAGGAGCCGACATGCCCTCGTATCAAGCCTATCAATTCCGCATGCCGGCGGGCTTCGCCGGCGATCTCCAGCGTGCCGAAGTCGCCACGATCGAGACGCAACTGATCGACTCGGCGGCCCCGCCGACGGCGTTCGGCGTGCCGGTGAAGATGGTGAACGGCAAGATCCAGCCGATCAACAACGCGGCCGACACCGCGGCGCTCGTCTACGGCGTGAACCTGCGCGCGTACCCGATCCAGGGCAACGGCAACGATCCGCTCGGCACGTCGACGCCTCCGACCAGCGGTCCGACCGACATCCTGAAGCGCGGCTACTTCAATGCCACGCTGGGCGGCACCGCGCCGGCCACGAAGAACGGCACGGTATACGTGCGCGTTGCCGCGGCGGCCGCCGGCAAACCGCTCGGTGGTTTCGAGGCGGCGGTTGACGGCACGAACACCATCGCGATGCCGTCGAACTGGTATTTCACCGGGCCGGCCGACTCGTACGGCGTCGCCGAAATCGCCGTCAACATCTGATCCGGCGCTGAACAGCGCTTCACCCGAAGCCCCGCAACCGCGGGGCTTTTGCATTTCTGGAGCCATTACATGGACATGTCCGAACTGAAGCACCTGCGCCGGGCCGGGGCGTCGATCCCGATGTCGGCGGCCGTCGCGGACGCGACGCGCCGACTGATCCGCGCGCGCACGCAGGACCAGCAGTACACCTACGACCGCGCCACGATCGACTCGACCGGCGCGTTCCTCGTCGGCCAGCTGGAACGCCTCGACCAGACGCTGAACGAGCCGCTCGTCGAGTACACCTGGTCGCGCGATATCTACATTCGCAGCGACGTCTCGGCGGCCGACGAGGTTGCGTCGTTCACGAACTCGGCGTTCGGAATGAGCGGCGGCATCAACCCGAACGGTCTGAACTGGATTTCGAACGAGGGCAACGCGCTGGCGGGTCCGTCGGTCGATATCGGCAAGACCGCACAGCCGATGCTGCTCTGGGGCGCCGAGGTCAAGTACACGGTGCCCGAGCTCGTGAAGTCGCAAGCACTCGGCATGCCCATCGACTCGCAGAAGGTCGAGGCGATGAACATGAAGCGCAACATGGATCTCGACCAGATCGTCTACTACGGCGATCCGCAGATGAACTTCACCGGCCTGGTGAACTCGATCGGCGCCGTCGGGAGCGTTTCGAACGTCGCGAACGGCGCGGGCGGCTCGCCGCAGTGGAATACGAAGACGCCTGACGAGATCCTGAAGGACGTCAACGAGATCCTGACGTCAGCCTGGCAAGCCTCCGGCTGGAAGGTGAAGCCGAACCGCCTGATGCTGCCCCCGGCCACGCTCGGCGGCATCGCAGCGCGCCTCATTAGCACGGCCGGCAGCAAGTCGATCCTGACGTACCTGCTCGAGAACAACATCTGCACGCAGCAGGGTACGCCGCTGGAAATCCTCGAGCTGAAGTGGTTGATCGGCGCGGGCGCCGGCGGCACGCAGGGCCAGCTCGGTACCGTGGACCGGATGGTCGCGTACAACAGCGACAAGAAGTACGTCCAGTTCCCGATGACGGATCTGCAGCGCACGCCGCTCGAATACCGCTCGCTGTTCCAGATCACGACCTACTGGTCGCGTATCGGTCGCGTCGAGTGGCGCTACGGCACGACGGCTGCTTACCGGGACGGGATCTGACATGGCACAAGTCAACGTTCTCAAGGCGTTCACGATTCGTCTGACGCACGAGGGTGAGGAGGTCGTGCGTGCGATCCAGGCCGGCGTGCAGGATGTCGAGGACTACATCGCTGAGCACTGGTATGCGAAGGCGCACATCGGTCAGATGCCGGCCAATGTCGCTGATGGCGCACCGTCGGAAGTTGATGCAGCGGCCCAAGCCGCCGCCGAGGCCGCGGCGATCGCGTCGGCGAAAGCCGAGCTGCAGGCGGAGTCGAATCGCCTGGAGAAGCTGCGCGCCGAGCTCGATGCGGTCGGCAAGGGGCTCGACGAGCGCGCGGCAGCGCTCGATACGCGTGAAGCTTCGGTGACTGCGAGCGAGCAGGATCTTGCTGCGCGCGCCGCGGCTTTCGAGGCAGCGCAGAAGGATGCCGCGAGCACCGCCGCGAAGGATGGCGTATCCGACAGCGCGACGCAGAAGTCCGGAAGCGGGAAGAAGGCATAATGACCTCCCGGCGGCGCGCCGGATCGGTGCGCGCCGGGCACCCGCACACTCGATGAGGTGATCCGTGGACGTATCACAGTTCAGGCAATCGTTTCCTGAGTTCGATGCAACGACGTTTTCCGACCCGCTCGTGCAGTTTTGGCTGACCGTGGCGGTCTCGCTCGTCAACGCCGAGCGCTGGGGCGAGCTGACTGACCTGGGCGTCGCGCTGGTCACCGCACACCACCTCGCGCTGGCTGCCAAGGATCAGAAGACGGCGGCGATTGGCGGCGTGCCCGGGCAGGTGACCGGGCCGCAGTCGTCGAAGTCCGTCGACAAGGTCAGCACCAGCTACGACACCGCAGCCGTCGCGATCAAGGACGGCGGATTCTGGAACGGCACGATGTACGGAATCCGGTATCTCAGCCTCGCACAGATGATGGGCGCGGGCGGCATTCAGTTGTAACGCCGCCGATGCCCATCGGGAGAACCCCATGGGCATGACATTCGACCGCCTCGACGAGATCCTGAGGTCGATCGCCGGGCTCGTGCAGAAAGAGGTGCTTGTCGGCGTGCCCGACAGCACCGCGGGCCGAAAGGACCAGGGCGAGCCGCTGAGCAACGCCGAGATCGGCTATATCCTCGAGAACGGCTCGCCGGCGAACAACCTACCGGCGCGGCCGCATCTGGTTCCCGGCGTGCAGGACGCGCGGCCGAAGTTCGAGCCGCAACTGCAGAAGGGCGTCGAAGCGGCCCTCGACGGCGACCTTGAGAAGGTCGAGCGCAGCCTGAATCGCGCCGGCCTCGTCGCGCAGAACTCGGTGCGCGCGAAGATCAACAGCAACATCCAACCGAAGCTCTCTGACTCGACGCTGGCCGCACGCCGGCGCCGCGGCGTCATGCGCGAGAACACGCTGGTCGATACCGCCCAGTACCGTAACTCGATCACTTACGTGGTCCGCAAGAAGTAGTTTCCAGCTTTCCTGACCCCAAGGGCCGCCTCGCGCGGCCCTTTTGCATTGGAGCCAGCAATGGCCTTCCTTGACGTCACCGACGTCCTGCTCGATCCCGACTTCATGGACATGGGCCTGATCTGCAACCGCATGACGCAGACGACCGACGAGCACGGACGCGCGCACAACACCGTGACGGCGACGCCGTTCTCGGCCGTCGTGACTAGCGACAAGGGCGACATTCTGCACCGGAACGCCGACGGCAGCCGAATCATTGGTTCGATCACCCTGCACACGATGTTCCGGCTGTCTGACGGTAGCGCCGGGCGCGACGCCGACGAGATCGTGTGGTCGGGCCGGACATACACGGTCGTCAACGTGAACGACTACTCGCACTTCGGCCGTGGCTTCGTCTGCTCCACGTGCGACCTGAAACCTCTCTCGGGATGACCCCATGACCGACAGCTCGACCGGCGGATACCTGGCGCCAGCCGTCGATGCGCCGCCGGCCGAGGACGATGCCCTCGACGATCTAGTCCACGACCTGATCGCAGGCGTCACGGCGCTGCCCGGCGACCTCGTGCGGCCGCGCTGGCAGCCGACCGTACCGAAGCAGCCCGAGCCCGGCGTCGACTGGTGCGCGTTCGGCGTTCAGGAGCAGGAGCCGGACGCCGGACCGGCGATCCAGCATGACGGCACCGGCGACGGCCACGACCACGACACGTACATCCGGCACCAGGACATCGACGTCCTGTGCACGTTCTACGGGCCGCACGCGAAAGGCTACGCGCAGCGGCTTGCCGACGGTCTCGCGATCCCGCAGAACCGCGAGCAACTCCAACTGCAGGACATGGCATTCGTCGGCGCCGGCTCGATTCGCGCGGCGCCGGACCTCGTCAACCAGCAGTGGGTGCGGCGCTACGACATGACCGTGACGCTGCGCCGCAAGATCACCCGGGCCTATGCGGTCCTCAATTTGCTGTCGGCCACCGTGGCGACGACGACCGACTCGTCGATGCCCGTGTCCGGCGTTTCGAACATCCACTCGTAGGGGACCAGCATGTCCAACGGATTGCCGGTATCGCGCCTGATCAACGTCACGATCAACATGTCGCCGCTCGCGGCGCAGGGCGCGGACCTGAACACAATGCTCATTCTCGGGGCATCCTCGTTCATCGACACGAACGAGCGACTGCGATCGTACGGCAGCATCGGCGAAGTCGCGGCCGATGCTGGCACGAATTCGCCGGAATACCTCGCGGCGGTTCTCGCGTTCAACCAGGTTCCCCAGCCGCAGCGCGTGTGCATCGGCCGCTGGGCGAAGACCGCGACGGCAGGCTCGCTGCGCGGCGGCGTGCTGTCGACTGCTCAGCAGGACATCAACGCCTGGAAGGCTGTCACGACCGGCGCGTTCAAGATTCCGGTCGACGGTACGACGAAGACCGTGTCGGGCCTCGACTTCTCCGCGCAGACGAACCTGAACGGCGTCGCGACGGTGATCGGCGCGGCGCTGACCGGCGCGACGATCGTGTGGAACGGCTCGCAGTTCGTCGTCACGTCCAGTACGACCGGTACGTCGTCGAAGATAGGCTACGCGATCGCGCCGGCCAGCGGCATGGACATCTCTGCGATGCTGGCGTTGACGAGCACCCTCGCGGGCACGCCGGCGGACGGTATTGCGCCGGAGCAGCCGGTCGACGCGGTCGCGATCTTCCTCGATCGTTTCGCCAACCAGTTCCTCGGCCTGGACTTCGCCGATGCCTCGATCACCGATGACCAGCATGTCGCGGTCGCGAACCTGATCGAGGCCGATCAGCGGCACATCTACGGGATCACGACGCAGAACCCGCAGACGCTCGACTCGACGGTCTCGATTGACCTCGCGAGCCGCCTGAAGGTGCTGAAGCTGAAGTACACGGTTGTGCAGTACTCGAGCTCGACGCCGTACGCGATCTCGGCGCTGCTGGGCCGGTTGCTGACGGTGAACTTCAACGGCAACAACACGACGATCACGCTCATGTTCAAGCAGGAGCCGAGCGTTGCGGCCGAGCAGCTGACCAGCACACAGGCCAATACGCTGCAGGCGAAGAACTGCAACGTCTTCGTCAACTACAGCAACGACACGTCGATCATCCAGTACGGCGTGACGCCGAGCGGCCTGTTCGCGGATTCGGTCTACAACGCGATCTGGTTCCGCAACCGCATCGAGACGGACGTCTACAACCTGCTGTACCAGAGCCCGACGAAGATCCCGCAGACCGACGGCGGCAACGCGCAAATCGCCGCGAAGATCTCGTCGTCGTGCGATGCCGCAGTGAACAACGGCTACCTCGCGCCTGGCGTCTGGAACTCGGGCGGTTTCGGCGCGCTGAATCAGGGCGACACGCTGGCGAAGGGCTACTACGTGTATGCGCCGCCGATCGCGACGCAGTCGCAGGCGGATCGCGAGGCGCGGAAGGCCGTGACGTTCCAGGTCGCCGCGAAGGAAGCCGGCGCGATTCACAGCGTCGACATCCTCGTCAACGTCAACCGGTAACAGGAGAATCCCATGTCGGGAACCTATTCGTTTCAAGACGTCAACGCGACGCTCGTCGGGCCCGGCGGCGTCTTCTCTCTCGGTTACGGCGAGGCGACGGCCGAGGAAGGCATCACGCTGGCGGCCGCCGGCGACAAGAACACGATGACGATCGGATCGGACGGCGAGGGCATGCACAGCCTTCACGCCGATAAGTCCGGCCAAGTGACCTTGCGCTACCTCAAGACGGCGCCGATCAATGCGAAGCTGATGGCGCTCTACGACGCGCAGTCGCTCGACAGCCGCCTGTGGGGCAAGAACCTGATCGAGGTCGGTCAATCCGTCTCGGGCGACATCGCCACCGCGCGCAGCTGTGCGTTCAAGAAGGTGCCCGACCTGAAGTACGCGAAGGATGGCGACATTGTCGAGTGGGTCTTCGACTCGATCAAGATCGACCGTATTCTCGGGACGTACTGACCATGGCGACCGAAATCGAACTCAACGGCGGGCGGTACGCGATCGGCAAGCTGAGTGCGATGCAGCAGTTCCACGTATCGCGGCGCATCGCGCCGATCATCCCGCCGATGATCCCGGTGCTGGTGAAGTTCTATGCCGAACTCGAACAGGCCGATGCCGCGCGCGACCAGGCGCGCGCGAACAGCGCGCTTGCAGCACTGGTCGGCGGGGCGCCGGCACTCGACGCAGCGGCTCCCGCGGCGGACCAGTCGCGCGATCTGCTGTCGCTGGTGGACGCGGTTGCGCCGGTGCTCCAACCGTTCGCCGACGCGCTCGCCGGTCTGAAGGACGAGGACGCCGAGTACGTGTTCGGCACGTGCCTGTCTGTCGTCGAACGGTGTCAGGGCGCGGGCTGGGCGAAGGTGTGGTCTGTCGTGCACAAGACGGCGATGTTCGACGACATCGGCATCGACGTGATGCTGCCGCTCGTCGTGCGCGTTGTAGTGGCGAACCTCGGCCCTTTTATCAGCGGGTTGCTTACCAGCCAAGCGAGCAGCCCGGCGGCGACCTAGGCTGGATCCGCACGCTGCCCGGCGGCGAGGACTGGCTGCTCGCGCCGGTGCACGCGCAGATGTGCCGGTACGAGTCGCTGCTCGACGGAACGCTCGGCCTGGCCGACGTCGCGCTGATGAACGACTCCCTCGCCGTCCGGGCAGACAACGAAGCGGCGTTCCGCCGCAAGATGGATAGAGAGAATGGCTGATACCGTCGTCATCCGCGAGTTCCTGGTGGCCCTTGGCTTCAAGGTCGACCAGAAGGGCCTGAAGAACTTCAAGGAAGGCGTCGAAGGCACGACAAAGGGCGTCAAGCAGCTGATCGCGACGGTATCCGGCGCGGCGCTCACCGTGAGCGCCGGCGTCGCGGCATTCGCGTCGAAGCTCGAGCGCCTGTATTTCGTGTCGCAGCGCACCGGCGCGTCGGCGAGCAACCTGCGCGGGTTCGAGTTCGCCGCGAGGAACATGGGTGTCTCCGCCGAGGCGGCGACGGGCACGATCGAGAACCTCGCGCGCTTCCTGCGCAACAACCCGGCCGGCGAGGGCTATCTTGCGACGCTCGGCGTGCAGACGCGCAACGCCAACGGCGAGCTGCGCGATACGGTCGACATCATGTCGGACCTCGGCGGCGCGTTGGCGAAGAAGCCGACGTGGCTCGCGAGCCAGTACGGGAACATCCTCGGCATCGACGAGAACCTGATGCTCGCGATGCGCAATGGGGACTTCGAGAAGCTCCTGAAGCAGTACCGCGAGATGTCGAAGACGACCGGCCTGGACAAGGCGGCCGAGGACTCGCACCGCTTCATGACGCAGCTGCGCGGGCTCGGTACGACGTTCGAGAACCTCGGCATCCGCGTTGAAGGCGCGATGCTGCAGAAGATCGGCCCGCAGCTTGAGCGGTTTCAGCGGTGGATGGATGAGCACGGCGAGCAGATCGCGAATCGAATCGCTGACATCGCGAACGCAGTGCTGAAGGCTGCCGCGGTGATGGGGCCGCCGTTGGCGTGGCTGGCCGACAAGTTCATTGAGCTCGACCATGGGACGAACGGCTGGTCGACGAAGATCCTGCTGCTTGGCTTCGCGCTCAAGGCGCTGGGGGTGTTCCGGATCGCCAAGGGGATCTGGAAGGCCGCGGCGGCGCTCCGCGCGATGGGAGCCAATGGCACTGGCGCCGCGAGCGTCATCTCCAGCGTCATCGGTCAGATAGGTTCGCTGATCGGATTGCTGGGGCGATTGTCGGCCATCGCGGGAGCGGCGTTCGCCGGTTGGAAGATCGGTGATGCGCTGCGCGATTCGGTTGACGGGTGGATTTCGAAGGCGTCCGGCGGAAAATTCCGATCGATCTGGGATTTCCTGACCGGAAAGGATCGGCGCGGGCTCGACGCGACAGGTGGGTACACGCAGGAAGAACTCGACAGCGTTAGGAGGGATGGTGGCGGCGGCGCCAGATTGACGGCACCGCGCGGCGCGCCGACGGCGGCCACGCAGGCGTCGGCTTCAGCGGGCGCGCCGGCCGGCGTCGCCAGCACGATGGCGCAGCTTGCCGACACGGCGTTCGGCCGGCTGATCGCGCGTGGAGAGGGCGACTACAACAGCGTGAACCGCGGCGCGCGCGGCGGATACCGGTCCGGGACAGAGAACCTCGAGGGTATGACGCTGGCGCAGGTCATGGCGGCGCAGCGCGCCGGCCAGTTCAACGCTGCTGGTCGCTACCAGATCATCGGGGGCACGTTGTCCGAAGCTGCGAGCGCGATGAAGCTGAACGGCAGCGAGATGTTCGACCGGAGGCTGCAGGACCGGATCTTCAGCGAGTACCTGGTGCGCAACAAGCGGCGCGCGATCGCGGATTACATCGAAGGCCGCAGCGACGATGTGCTGGCTGCGTTGCGCGCGATGTCTCGTGAATGGGCGAGCGTGGCAGATCCGGACACAGGCCGCAGCCATTACGCCGGCAAGGGAAATAATCGCGCGAGCATCAGCAGGGCAGAGGCGGAGGCGGCGTTGAACAACGCTCGTGCGACGTATCAGCGGCCGGCCGCCGTGACTGCCGGCGCCGGTGCTCGGTCGATCTCGCTCAATCAGGACGTGAAGATTCAGGTGACAGGAACTGCTGATCCGAACGCCACCGCGCGCGCCGTCGCTCGCGAGCAGAAAGGTGTTGCCGATGGGGCGATGCGCAACATGCAGGGAGTGATGACGTGAACCTTGGCCTCGACATGATCCTGCTCGCGACCAAGAAGCTCGGTGACATCTCGATTTCGGCGACTATCGAAGAGCGGTATAGCGACGAGCTTGTGATCACCGAGCATCCGGTCGAGAAAGGCGCACCTGTCAACGACCACGCGTACCAGAAGCCACGTGAGGTTGTGATCCAGTGCGGCTGGAGCAACGCTGATTATGCGGCGCTGCTCGGCTCCGCGATCAAGAGGTTCGTGAGCGACGGATCTGGTTCGATGACGTCGGGTAGCTACATCGACGGCATCTACAGTCAACTGCTGAAGCTTCAGAGCGATCGGCAGCCCTTCGACATCGTCACGTCACGGCGGAAGTACTCGAACATGCTGTTGCAGGGACTCTCGGTCGTGACGGACGTGAAGACGTCGGGCGCACTGATGGTTACCGCCACCTGCAAGCAGGTGATCATCGTCGAGACGCAGGTGACTAAGCTGCCGCCCCGGGAGAACCAAGCGAACCCGGCCGCGACGGCCGAGACGCAGGACGCGGGTGTCAAGGCGGCAACACCAGCGACGCCGGCACCGGGCGGCGCGGCACCTCCGGAGATTTGGGTATGAATGTCTACGAGATCCCGCTGTCGCCGCAGCCGCAGCGCTTCACTGTGACGCTGAGCGGTGTCGACTACCGGATGACCGTGCAGTATCGGGCGGCCGGCGGCGCGGGCTGGGTGCTCGACATCGCGGACGCCGGCGGCACGCCGCTCGTGAACGGCATCCCGCTCGTCGCGGGCGTCGACCTGCTGGCGCAACACCGACATCTGGGTTTTGCCGGCCGGTTGTGGGTTCAGGGCGCCGAAAGTCCTGACGACGTTCCGACGTACGATGACCTCGGCATCGGATCGCATCTCTTCTGGGTTACGAGCTAGAGCCACTAGGTTTCGTGCGACGGAGGCGCTTTGCGGCCGGCTTGCCTTTGTAAAACTCGGCCAAGGCTTCTGCCTGTTCGGCACGTTCACTCGAACTGATCAGCTCGGGCGTGATGACGGAGGTGTGCATCGCCACGACATTGAATTTGCCCGTCTTACGGATCGCGGTAAGGTGCTCATGAATTTCATCCCATGAAATCGGGTAACCGCGCGAGTCTAAGACGACGTTGACCCCGGGCGGCGCAGGCGCGTGGGGATGCCCGAACTTCTCCGCGTGCTGCTCTTGCACAAAGGACTCGGCTAGCCGACTGATGATCTCGGCGTTCATCGATCGATTGTTATTGCGCGCCGACTCTGCGATCAGATTGCGCATACCGTCGGGGAGGCGGACGACGAACTTGTCGGCCTTATCAGACGGGAAATCCTTATCGTCGCTCATAGATGCTCCATTGATTGACGCTATTGTAGTGGCGACTCGCCATAGATAGAAATCATGGCGACTCGCCACTATATGTATTGATGTTGTAGTGGCGATTCGCTAGTATGTGTGTATGGCGACTCGCTATCTTACGGAGGAATGATGAAAGCGTATCAGATTGCCCCGTTCGGCCTGCGTATGCAGCCCGAACTCCGCGAGTACCTCACGGAACAGGCACAGAAAAATTTCCGTAGCTTGAACAACGAAATCATCCAGCGGCTCGAAGCTAGCCGCCAAAAAGAAAACGCCCAACCGGCGGCAACCGGTCAGGCGTTGGTGACGCAGTGAACCCCTAGCAAAGGAACAAAGGTCATGGCAAATGATAGCACGGCAGCAAACATTGGCAAGGCTGGCGAAATCGAGTCGCAGTCCCGAGACCTCTCGTCGCTGCTTGACGACCAGACCCGTTACACATCGGCGCTGTTCGCGGCCATCGAGGCGACGGCAGCTACTTCGCCTAAGGTTGCGGTCGATCTCGCGGCGCTCGGGCAGTGGGTCGCGGAACGCACCTCCCACTTTGCGTTCAACGGCCTGAACAGCATCGCTCTTGCCAGCCGGGAGGTGCACTGATGAACGCGCTCACGATCGCTGGCGTTGCCATTCGTACCGACGCCGAAGGGCGGTACTGCTTGAATGATCTGCATCGGGCAAGCGGTGGAGAGGCGAAACACCAGCCGGCGAACTGGCTCCGCATGCAGCAGACGACCGATCTCGCTGCGGAGATGGAGAGGGAGATTCCTCACTTTCGAGGAATCCAGTCAAAACAAGGGCTTGGAACGTTCGTCGTCAAGGAACTGGTCTACGCCTACGCGATGTGGATCAGCCCTGCATTCCACCTGAAGGTGATCCGGGCCTACGACGAGATGGTGTCGGGGGCTAAGGTCGCGGCGCCGTCGCTCCCGAATTTCGCGAATCCGGCAGAGGCCGCACGCGCTTGGGCCGAGCAGTTCGAGCGGCGCGCTGCACTCGAGCAGGAGAAAAAGGCGCTCGATGCCAAGGTGGCCGAGCAGGCGCCGAAAGTCGAGACGCTCGAACGGATTGCCGACGCTGAAGGCTCGTTGTGTATCCGCGACGCTGCCAGCAATCTGCAGATGCAGCCGAGCAAGCTGACCGCATGGCTGAACGCGAATGGATGGATCTACCATCGCGCCGGCAAGTCAGGCTGGCTGGCGTACCACGACAAGCAGCAGGCCGGTTATCTGGTTCACAAGAGCACGCCATACGTCGATCGAACAACAGGCGAGGAGCGCGTCAGCGAGCAGGTGCGCATCACGATGCGCGGGCTCACGAGGCTCGGGGAACTGGTGCCGCGTGATCTGATCAGAATGCGGCGCGCCACCGGGTACGCTAATCGTGAGAATCGGGGCTCAGCGCCCCATTGATCGGGTATATTGCATTTGCTCCGGATTTCCGCCGCGGCGGATCTATGCGGTGAGGTATGGCATGAGCGGGTTCGACGTGCACCGGAGCGAACGATCGGCCCCGCTTCTTTGGGATGCTATGCGCATCCGTTATTTCAAAGGAGCGATCATGTTGAAAGATGAAATTAGCAGGGCGTTTCGTGCGTACTTCCGCCGGTGCCATCGAGAGGGACTTGTCACAATGCAGCCGGCAATCGGATGTTGTGGCGCGGAAAGACGTAAGGATGGCGACTACGTTGTATTGAGGAATTCGTATCACGTGCTCGCCACGTATCGAATTTCGAGAGCGACTGGGCGTTTAGCCTACGTGCCTGCGTAAAATCAAAGTTGTGCTTTGGCCCTCGGAGCTCCCGAGGGCCTTTTTATCGCGAGGCGGAAATGGCGAAGCAATTCGGTCGCAAAGCGTCACTGATCGTCGGACAGGACACAGGCGATGCCGTTGACCTGTCTAGCCTGCGGTTCACGTTCCGCGTGCAGCGCGGCGACCTCCAGACGCCGAACTCGGCGCGGATCCGGGTCTACAACGTCTCGGATAACACGGCGCAGAAGGTTGAACGCGAGTTCTCGCGCGTCGTTTTGCAGGCTGGCTACGAGGGCAACTTCGGGATTATCTTCGACGGGTCGCTGATTCAGGTGCGTCGCGGACGCGAGAGCCCTACCGACACATACCTCGACATCACAGCGGCCGACGGCGATATGGCGTACAACTTCGCGATCGTCAACACGACGCTTGCGGCAGGCTCGACGCCCGAGGATCACGTGAAGGTGTGCACCGCCGCGATGGGGCAGTACGGCGTAGCCGAGGGCTATCGGCCAGATCTCGGCGGTCGCCCGCTGCCGCGCGGCAAGGTGATGTTCGGAATGGCGCGCGATCATCTTGAAACTGTTGCGCGCTCGACGCAGACGCTGTGGTCGATTCAAGATGGCAAATTGCAGATGGTTCCCGAAACGTCATACGTTCCTGGCGATATACCGTCGATTACGTCTGAATCCGGTATGGTCGGACTACCCGAGCAAACTCAGAACGGCATCACAGTGAAGATGCTGTTGAACCCGAGCATCAAGATTGGACGACTCATCAAGTTGGATAATCGTAGCGTTCAGCAGTATGAGTTCAGTTTGAACAACAAACAGCAAGCCGAGAACGGTGCTATTGCTGGTCAAAACAAGATCAATAGCCCCGAAAAAACCGACGGCTACTACTACGTGATGACGAACGAGCATTGGGGTGACACGCGAGGCAATGACTGGTATACGGAAGCGATCTGTCTTGCTGTAGATGCCACCCCAATCGATGTCGATCTGTTGACCAAGGCCGAGCAGGGAATTTCGGGTCCCGTCCCGCCTAAACTCGATGTGATCAAGCCGTATGGCTAACGAGTCGATTTCTGATATTCGTCGATGTTCTTCCGAAAATCCTCGGACGTAATCGCGGGTCCCAGCGCAGTTCCATCTCCATCGCGGTTGATGGTCGCTCTTACGAACGCCGTCAAAGACATACCAGAGCTGATTTCCCCGGTTGGCCCGATAACAAACACCTCAGCTTTTGATGGATGAAGAGTGCGGCCCCAGCAGCCAATATCGGGGTGATCGGGGCGCAGTTTGTTGTTGAAGATCGCCGCCATGTGCATGTTCTTTGCATTGGCAATCGGCAGCAGGCAGGGATCCTTCAACATCAGCGCATAGATCATGTTTGCCGCTGGGATCATTCCATACGCCGGGGGCTTGCTGGCGAGCACATAGGCTTCAGTATCGGCTGCGAATGCGTTTCCGGTGACTATGGTTGCCGCAATCGCCAAAATCGAGCTGGTCTTTTTCATTTTTCTCCATGGACAGAAAAGAGCGAGTCGATGACCCGCTGGCCTCGCTGCGCGCGGTATTGCGCGGTCAGCGCTCGGAAATTTGGACGGCTCTGCCGGGCATCATTCAGTCGTTCGACGCCGGCGGCCTGACTTGCAGTGTACAGCCGGCTCTGAAGGCGCGAGCGCGCGGCCCAGATGGCGCGCTTACCAGCGTCGCGCTGCCGCTGCTGGTCGACTGCCCGGTGCAGTTCCCGGCTGGCGGGAATTGTACGCTGACGTTCCCGGTGAAGCCGGGCGACGAGTGCCTGGTCGTGTTCGCCTCGCGCTGCATCGACGCGTGGTGGCAGTCGGGCGGCGTGCAGGAGCAGGCCGAGCTGCGCATGCACGACCTGTCGGACGGGTTCGCGCTGCTCGGCTTCCGATCGCGGCCGCGCGCGCTCGCCGGCGTTAGCGGCAGCTCGACGCAGCTGCGCAGCGACGACGGCGCGACGTACATCGACCTGAACCCGACGCTGAAGAAGGTCAAGATCGTTGCGCCCGGCGGGTTCGACGTCGTCGCGCCGCTGTCGACGTTCTCGGCCGCGGTGACGATCACGGGCCTGCTGACGTTCGTGGGCGGCATGGTCGGCAGCGCGGCGACCGGCGCCGCTGCAGTGTTCAACGGCATCCTGAACGTGATCGGCCAGATCACTGCGAACGGCAAGCGCGTCGACGACACGCACACGCACCCGGATGCGCAGGGTGGCAACACGGGTCCGGTCAACTGATCGTCAGATCGCGAATAAAAAAACCCCGCTCGAAGCGGTAATGCCGTTCAGTTAAGATCAAAAAGGCTGCTCCGGATTAATACCGGAGCGGCCTTTTTCCTTGGTTCTGCAAGGCTAGGCCGCTGCGAACCGCGCTTAACTGAACGGCATTACCGCTCGAAGCGGGGTTTGTCGTTTATGGAACGGGGGATCAGGCGTGCGCGTGCTCGCGGATTTCACGTAGCACATCGTCGCCGATCTTTTCCTTGGCGAGTTCAGTGTCGTAATGCGTCTGGAGGTTCATCCAACTCTGCGGATCGACGCCAAAGAACGCGCCAAGGCGCACTGCGGTGTCGGCCGTGATGGCACGGTCGCCTTTCACGATTTCGTTAATGCGACGAGCCGGGACGCTAATTGCCTTCGCGAGAGCGTATTGGCTGATTCCCATCGGCTCCAGCCAGTCTTCCGCCAGGATTTCACCGGGCGTCGCCAGGGGTACTTCTCGGGTCATGACTTTCTCCGGGTTGGTCAGTGGTAGTCGACGATTTCCACATCCGAGGCGCGGCCATTGACGAACTTGAAGCAGATACGCCACTGGTCGTTGATGCGGATGCTGAATTGGCCTTGTCGGTCGCCTTTCAGCGCTTCGAGCCGGTTGTTCGGCGGGATGCGAAGGAAGTCCAGATCGGCCGCAGCGTGCAACTGCTGGAGTTTGCGAATCGCGACGCGTTCGAAATTGACGAAGCGGGCGACCCGCCTGCCATTGAACAGCGCCTCAGTATCTCGGCAGTTGAACGATGTAATCATGGATTGATGATAACGCAATGCGTTAATAACGTCAAACGTTACTAACGTTTTTGGGGTACGAATGCGATACAGACGATTGGATCCGGGCGGGGATTACACGTTCGGCGGGGGCGCGGCCGATTTCCTCGCGAACACGTCGGAGGCCGTGGCGCAGGCCGTGCTGACGCGCCTTCGCCTGCTGCGCGGCGAATGGTTCCTCGACACGACGGCCGGCATGCCATGGGCGACCGACGTGCTCGGGAAGTTCACCAGTGGCACTTACGACGCGGCGATCCGCCAGTGCATCCTCGGCACGCAGGGCGTGACCGAGATCACGAGCTACTCGAGCTCGGTTGACCCGGAGACGCGCACGCTCACGGTCGCCGCGACGATCAACACCATCTACGGCACCACCACGGTACAGGCGGCATTGTGACTCTCACGACCCTCGCACCCATCATCGACGCGAACGGCATCACGGCGCCGACTTACGCTCAAGCGTTTTCCTACATGCAGGACCGGTACCGAGCCATCTATGGTGCGGACACGTATCTGGAGCCCGACAGCCAGGACGGCCAGCTGATCGGCGTGTTCGCCAAGGCGATCAGCGACGTGAACGCGGTCGCGATCGCTCTCTACCAGTCGTTCAGCCCCGCGACAGCACAGGGCGCGGCGCTGTCGAGCAACGTGAAGATCAACGGCATCGCACGGAAGGTCGCGTCGTACTCGAGCGCCGACCTCGTGCTCGTCGGGCAGGCCGGTGCCACGATCACGAACGGTGCTGCGAAAGACGGCAACGGCGTGAAGTGGATGCTGCCAACGACCGTGACGATCCCGCCGAGCGGCACGATCACCGTCACGGCGACGTGCGCGACGATCGGCGACGTGTCCGCTCGC
>NZ_LOWC01000055.1:0-727 GCF_001522845.1 Burkholderia sp. BDU5
CGACGCAGACGACGCACCAGGTGAGCCGCGATGGCGCAACGAGCGACAAGACGACGCTCGGGCCGGCCGCGAACCTGAACGTGGCCGGCGACGCGTCGATCAAGACCGGCGGCGACTTCCAGCAGAATGCGGGCAACCTGAATGTCGGCGGGAACCTGAACGCCAATATTGGCGGAAACTGGAATCTCGGCGTGCAGCAGACCGGCGAACACAAGGTCGTGCAGCGTGCGAACGGCGTGTCGGATACGGACCTCAACAGCGCAACCGGCAGCACAGTGAACGTCGGCGGCAAGTCGGCCATCGGTGTGGGCGGTGACTTGACGGCGCAAGGTGCGCAGCTCGACTTCGGCCAGGGCGGCACGATCGCGGCCAAGGGGAACGTGACCTTCGGTGCGGCGAGCGTCACGTCGACCATCAACGCCAACAGCTCGGGCGACCAGGGGAATCGCAGCTATGCGGAAACCCGGCATGGATCGGACCAGGCGCTGACGGGCACGACCGTCAAGGGCGGCGATACGCTCAATGTGGTGTCGAACAAGGACATCAACGTCATCGGCAGCACGATCGACCTGAAGAAAGGCGATGCGAACCTGCTGGCGGCCGGCGACGTGAACGTCGGTGCGGCTACTGAAACGCATGTGTACAACTCACGCGAGACGCACAGCCGCAGCGGCGTCGTGAGTGGCACGAAGATCGCCAGCTCGCAGGATGCAACCTCGACGATCGC
>NZ_LOWC01000056.1:0-49674 GCF_001522845.1 Burkholderia sp. BDU5
GCGACCGCCGCGCCCGCGCGCGCGAGCTCCAGCGCGATTTCCTTGCCGATGCCGCTTGCTGCGCCTGTCACGACCGCGGTCTTGCCATTCAGATTGCTCATGATCGAATTCCTGTCCAGAAAGTAGTAGGGAAGGATGCAGCGCGCGTTACTGCGCGAGGTAATCGTAGACGACTTCGCCGAGGCCGAGCGTCAAATCGGCGATCAGATGGCGCGCTTCGACGATCTCGAGCACTGGCAGATCGGCGACGGGTGCGAGCGCATGCGGCGCGAGCTCCAGCGACGCGGGGCCCGTCCATGCGCCCTTCATCTTGATGTCCTGCAGGTAGTAGCGCACGAGCTCGCAGACGCGCGCCGAGCCGTCGACGTGCGGAATGATCTTCAGCAGGAAGTTCGCGCCGGCGAGGCGCTTCTGCTGCTCGTCGAGATCGAGCTCCTTGTGCTTGTAGCCCATCGTGCCCGTCGCGACGCGCACGGGGCCGTAGTCGAGCGTGCCGAGCAGCGTGTCGATGTGCGTTTCCAGCGTCGGCTGCGCGAGCTTCTTCGGGAATCCCCACAATTCGCGGCCGCCTGCGATCGGCGGATGATCGTTCAGATACATCGCGAGCGTGTAGCCGCCCGGCTGGCCGTTGTATTCGACGGGGATCACCTGTCCACTCTCGGTGTAATCGCCGAAGCCGGTCGAATCGGCCATGCGGATGAACTCGTAATGGACGAGCGGTTCCTTGACTTCGAGCGGTTCCGGCACGATTTCGCGGAGACGGTCGATGTCGGTGCGATAGGTGATGATCAGGAATTCGCGATTGACGAAACGATAAGGGCCCATCGGAAACGCCGGGCTCGTGAGCGGCATCGCGAATGCTTTCGATCGGACTTGGCTGGGCTTCATGCGGACTCCTTGTTGATCGCTTCGTTGTCGGGGTGCCGATATCGTATGCCTCTGCGAATCGATTGTGCGATGCCGCAACTGGAAAAGATTATTGCGCAAATCGAGGCAGTGAAATGACAAATATTGACAGTGTTGCGGACGTCGTAACGAACGCGCGCCGGCGGGTGACGGACAGCGGGTCGCCGGCGCTTCGTCGCGGCAAACGGTGAGTTTTTTCGGGGGCTATGGTGAGCATTTACGGGACACGTGAAACGAATGTGAACGACAGCCCGAAATCGCATGCTGCGCCGCGCGACGCGTACGATTGAACTTTTGGGGAATGACCGTCCTCGAAGAAGTGCGTTGTAGAATTTTCGATTTTCCTTTCGATCTCGCGGCGCTTCGGGTTAAGCCTTTCTTAAGCGTGCGCGTCCTAGCATCGTTCGAACCGGTGACCCGGTGCCGTTCGATTCGCTACCGTTTCAGCCCCATGCAGAACTTCAATCTCACTGTCTTTTCCGCACTCAATGCAGGTTCCGCTCCGCATCTCGCCGCCATTCGCTTCGGCGTGTTCGCCGCCGATTGGCTCGTCTATGCGGTGCCCGCGCTGCTGCTGTTGACCTGGGTAATGGGCGCGCGCCCGACGCGTCGCCAGGCGATCGAAGCGGGCGTCGGCGCATGTGTCGCGCTCGCGCTCGCGCAGGTGATCGGCCACTTCTGGTATTCGCCGCGGCCGTTCGTGCTCGGCATCGGCACACAACTGATTCCGCACGCGCCGGACGGCTCGTTTCCGAGCGATCACGCGACGTTCGTCTGCAGCGTCGCGGCGGGCTTGCTCATCGCGAGCACGACGCGCGCGGCGGGCCTCGCGCTCGCCGTCATCGCGGCGGCGGTCGGATGGGGGCGCATCTACGTCGGCGTGCACTGGCCGCTCGACATCGCGGGCGGCGCACTCGTCGGAACCGCCGGCGCGCTTGCCGCTCATCTGTATGGCCGTCCGGTGACGGCGCTGCTCGACCGGATCGGCGAATCCGTGCATGCGGTCGCGTTCACGCGATTGCACGAGCGGTCGATTCGTATCGACTGACGATAATCGGCGGGAATCCGAATCAACCGGGCGTTCTCGTCTGGGTGGCGTTGCTCGTCGAGTTGGGCTCGACGTCGGCGCCGCCGTGCAATTCGACGTTTTCGGTCTGTCGCTGGCGCGCGGCTTCACGATCGAGCGCGCTGTCTTTCAGGATCGCGCACATCGCGACGAACAGCGCGAGCGCGATTGCGCCGAGTCCGCAATAGCCGGCGATTCTGAGCGTCTTCGCGATGCCTGCGTAGGTGTGGTGGCGAGTCATGGTCGCGTATCCGGGTGACGACGCGCGAGGTTGCGCGCTCTCGTTCTCATTCGACGCGGAAAAATGCGGCGACGCGTCGTGCTTTTTCGATATTCGGATCACGGGCGACGCGGGCCACTTTGCCCCGGAGTCCGCCGACGTGTGCCGCGACGGCTTTGCCGAACCGGCCTCGTGCCGTCGAGATAGGTATAGGACACGGGCGGCTCGGATGCAACTCCGTTCGTGTCGAGACGACGCTTGCATCGATGCGCGGGCGTCGAAAGGCGATCGACGGAATGCAACCGCATGGGATTCGACGGATGCGGCTGTGGCTTCCATTTACGGGAAATCGGCCGCGAAACGCATAAAGAGGTTTTGTCGAAGCCGTCGCGCGCATTGAAGTGCGTGGCGCGGTACGCACTTCGATGCGATTGCGCCTCGGCTGGCAGTGCGGCCGCATGACTCAATGCGTACGAGGATTGCGCGCCGCGATCCGTGCGTGGCGAGCGCCGCCGAGCACGATTATTTCGAGATACGCCGATGCGCGGTGGCGACGCGGATGCGATTTCGTTCGGACGAAAACGCAGTGCGATGGCCGATGCCGCGCGCGGGCGTCTTTCGATACCGGCGTACCGGCGCATCTATGCGCGCGCGCGCCGCCGACCCGATCTACAGAGGATTCAAGCGCGACGAGTGTGTGTCGGCAATGCCGCACTTCGTATCCGCGCCGTGCGCTCGGCAGCGGCATGACGCGAGCATGCGCGCCGCGGAATCGTCGAACGTCGAACGCGTGTGCCGCGTTCGACTCGCTCATCGCGTCAGTCTTCGAGTGATTCGTGAACCGCGACCGCGCCGTGCTTCCAGTAAGCGGATGCGCGAATCCTCGATTTCGCGAGGCCGCGCTCATTGCATAGGTGCTCGCGTACGCCGCGCATCGCGGCCGCTTCGCCCGCGGCCCACACGTAGCCTTCGCCGGCCGGCAACGGCAGCGCCCGCAACGCATCGACCAACTGACTTGCACCGCGCTCGCCGTTCGCCGAGTCGTCGCGATGGCGCCACAAGACGTACAGATCCGCATCGGTAGCGAAGTCGACCTGCGCAGATGGATCGGCTACCTCCAGCACTGCGGCGACACGCGTGCCGGCCGGCAATTCCTCGAGGCGTCGTGCGACGGCGGGCAATGCGGTGTCGTCGCCGATCAGCAGGTGCCAATCGAAATCCTTCGGGATAACGAACGAACCGCGCGGTCCGCCGATGCCGAGCGTCTGCCCGACGCACGCTTGCGCGGCCCACTGTGACGCCGGTCCTGGATGATGCAGCACGAAATCGAGATCGAGTTCGCGGGCGGCGCGATCGTAGCGACGCGGCGTGAAATCGCGTGCGACGGGCCGCGGCCGGTCTTCCGGAAACACGATGCCGTTCGGGCCGAACTCGGGACACGCGGGTGCGTCCTCGCCGGGCGGCGGGAAGAAGACCTTCACGTGATCGTCGAAGGACGCCGATTCGAAATCGTCGAGTTCGTCGCCCGTCAGCGTCACGCGCATCAGATGCGGGGTCACGGCAGTGACGCGCTTGACCTGGAGCAAGCGGAATTTCAGCGTATGGCGCACGCGTACGACCGCGCGCTCGGTAGTCGGTTGGGTCATATCGATGGGTTCTCCTTGATAAGCCGGATGCGGCTCGATCAGTCCTCGGTCCGGCCTTCGATGTCGGCGACGGCGCGACGCAGGATCGCCGCGATGCGGCGCTGTTCGTCGGCGTCGGCGCTGCTCCTGCGGAAGAGCGCTTGCTTGAGCGCCGTCCGAGCTTCGACGAATTCCGGCAGCCAGCCGCGCGTATCGTCGTCGGAGGCGGCGGGCGCTTCGCCGGCGAACGCGCGGCGCATGAATTCCATCTTCCGGCCGAGATGCGCGAGCTTCGCGAACAGCAGGTCGACGCGTTCGCGCTGCGCATCGAGATACGCGCGGCCCGCGTCGGCGAGTGCATAGCGCTTGCGGTTGCCTTCGGCCTGCACGGTCACGTAGCCGAGCTCTTCCAGATACGTGAGCGCCGGATACACCATGCCGGGGCTCGGCGCGTAGAAGCCGCTCGAACGCGTATCGAGCGCCTTGATCAGCTCGTAGCCGTGGCTCGGCTGCTCGGCGAGCAGCGCGAGCAGCAGCAGTTGCAGGTCGTCGGCGCTGAATTGACGGCCGCGCGGCATGGCGTCGTCGCCGCCGAAACCACCGAAACCGCCCGGGCCGCCACCGAAACCGCCGAACGGACCGAAGCCGTGCCGGCCGCCGCCACCGCCGCGTCGATGGCCGCCGATCATGTGGCGGAACATCTCGAGCGGGCCGGCGCCGAACGAGGTATGCATGCCGCATCCGCGGCGCGAAAACAGATGAGTGTGGCGCATCGCCTTCTCCTGTGCATCTTTAGATGTATCGAAAGATATATATCGAAAGATATAAAGTCAACGGAATTTTATGGGGACGGATTGCCAAGGGTCTGGTGCAGGTTTGCGAATTTTGTAGGTTGGCAAAAAGGGTGGGTCTTTTTGGCATATTTGCGCAATGCTATTGATATTAATTTTCGATAGCATTGCGCGGCGGCGCCACTATAGTTTCCAGCGCAAATCTGGGGCAAGAAGCACCTTATCGTTGCAAGTGGAAGCCCCGGGCGAACTAGCATGCTTTGGCATTGCTAGCCGACAAGCGGATGGGTTTTTGGAGCAGTCGGAGGTTCGGAACGTTCTATGACAGACGTCGATGTCGTAGCCGACCGTCCGTCGGCGTCGGACGCTTCGGCCGAACACGACGGCGGCGTCGACCGACTGCTTGCGCAGGATCTGCTCGATGCGCTGCAGCGCGCAGACTGGTGGCCCGCCTACAGTGACCGTCTTGCCGAACTGCTTGCGCTTGCCGAATAGCAAATCGCGAAAACGTGTGCCGCGCAGGCGCGCTGGCTGGCCGACGTCGATGGCACGCCGTACAGTCTGGTGACATGGGAGGCGATTTGCTGCCTGCGGGACCGACCGTTCCATCCGGTTGCGCGCGCGAAGCGCTGGCCCGGCAGCCCGGGCGATGCGTACGACGTCGAGGCAGGCCGGGTTGCACTGCACTGGGTCGCCGTTTTGCCCGACGCGTTGCGACGTGGCGACGACAGTGCGCATGCACCGCCTGGCGTCCAGCCGATCGCTCGTGCCTGCCGTACTGGATGAGGATGCGTTCGCGGCGCTTGCGCATCGCGCCGCTCTGCTCGGAATCGATCCGGCGGCTCGCTGGCTGCCGGTTCATCCTTGGCAATGGGACTACCTTCAGCGGGAGCATCCCCGGCTTGTCATGCGGTGTATCGATCTCGGAGCCGGGTTCGGCACGGCTCGGCCCACCGCGTCGCTGCGCACGCTCGGCATCAGAGCGGACGAACGGATACATCTGAAGTTGTCGCTGAGCGTCCAGGCACTCGGTGCGTCACGCGTAATGCCGCCACGTTATCTGCACAACGCGGTACTGGCCGAGCGTTGTCTGCGCGCGCTTTGCGCGCGGGACACCTGGCTCGGCGAGCATCTCGAATTGTGCGACGAGCGTGCATGATGGGCGCTCGGCGACGACGGAACGCTGATCGAAGAGCAGGGTGAATTGGCTTGCATGTTGCGGCGGTATCCCGACGGCGATGGCTGGCTGTTGCCGATGGCCGCATGCGCGGCGTCGGCGACCGACGGGCGCCTGCCGGCATTCACCGTGCTGTGCGGGGCGAGCGATGCCGGTGTCTCCTCGGATGCCACGAGTGACGGTGCGTGGCGGATGTTCGAGCATATCGCGCGCTTGCTGATCGGGCTCGGGTTAAGGCAAAGCTGATCAAGTCCCCCAACCCCGTGTCTCAGCCGTTATAGATCGGTGGACATGACCCGAGAAAGGCAAACGACGATGAAGCAGCAGACGCTGGCGATGGCAGCCGATCAAGGCGCAGGCTTCGAGACGAAGCGCAAGCGTACGCGGCGCGACGAGTTTCTCGACACGATGAACCAGATCGTGCCGTGGGCGGCGTTGTGCGCGGTGGTTGAGCCGCACTACCCGAAACCTACCGCACCTTGTCCACTTTTCTCGAAAGGGGACTCGTCACCAGTGCATCACTGGGCGATTCGCGCGTCGTGTATGAACTGAACCGCGGCAAGGATCACCATCACCTCGTTTGTCGCAAATGTGGAGCAATCTGCGATCTCTACGAAGACGAACTGAACGAGCAGTTCGAGCGCATCGCTTCCGGGCGTCGCTTCAAGTTCCACGCTGCGTCTCTGGTGATAGCTGGGGTGTGTCCTGAATGTCAGGCGAAGGGCGTGTGATTCCCCGGATCGTCGCGAGCATCGGCCGGCTTGGTTGGTGTCGTAACGAAGGTGAACAGGAAGCTTGCGCGGGAGACAGTGGAACTGCAGTTGCCGCCATCGTGGCGCATCGCGAGCGGCAAGGCGACGAGACGTGCAGCATGCCGAAGCGGAAAACGCGAGGCGCCAGTCTAAATGTCTGATGAATCAAATCGTCTGATGCACCCGCCGACTTGATGCGGCCCCTAATTGCGAAATATTGCGTAAACCAATTGAATTGGTTTATAAGCGTGAATGATTCTTATTTGTCTTCTCGTCTCTCGCGTTTAAAGCAGAAGGGGTTGCTCCATGTCCGTCGCTCAACTCGCCGTCCATCAGGATGTGCAGGCTCTCTATCGCGACCACCATGGCTGGTTGCAGGGATGGTTGCGCAGGCGGCTGGGTAACGCTTTCGATGCGGCCGACCTTGCCCAGGACGCATTTCTTCGTCTGATCCTCAAGCCGGTGCCGAAGGGCTTCGACAGCGATGCCGAGGCGCGGGCTTACTTGCGGGCGATGGCACAGGGCATGTGTGTCGACCTGTTTCGCCGGCGCCAGGTCGAGCAGGCATGGGTCGAGGCGCTTGCCGCCCAGCCGGAGCCCTGCGAGCCTTCTCCTGAATATCGCGCGATCGTCATCGAGACGCTGATGGAAATCGGCGCGCTGATCAGCCGGTTGCCCGACAAGGCGCGGAACGCGTTTGTCCTGGCGCAGATTCATGGCTTGTCCACCCGCGAGATCGCGGGCGAACTGGGCGTTTCCGATCGGATGGTGCAGAAGTACCTCGCCCAGGCGATGCTGCAACTGGCCTTGATCGACGCCGGTATTACGCGCTGACCGATGGCAGCCTCGTCGTCTTCGGCGGCCGCCGATCCTGGCGTTCACGCAGATTTCGCAAGCCTCGAGCAGGCCGCCAACTGGTATGCGCTCCTGTATGCCGATGGCGGTAGCGGCGAGCACCGCAAGGCATGGGCAGAATGGCTGGCCGAACGGCCGGAACATCGTCGTGCGTGGGCACATATCGAGGCTGTCAGCCGCCGGTTCGAGCCGTTGAGGGGCGAGAGCCTGGCTGAGCGCAATGCCGCTGCGGCCGCCGTGCACGTTTCCGCGACGCGCGCGGCAAGCCGGCGCCATGTTCTGGGCAGTCTCGCTGCGCTGGCCGGAACCGGTCTCGCCGGGTGGCTCGCGTGGCGCTTCACGGCGTTGCCGGATCGGCTCATCGCATGGAGGCCGGATTACCGCACAGGTGTCGGAGAGCGGCGGGACGTGCAGCTCGCCGACGGTACGCGCGTCTGGTTGAACACGGACAGTGCGTTCGATGTTCACTACGACGATACCAAGCGCCTCCTGACACTGACGATGGGCGAAATCCTCATCGATACGGCCAAAGACGGCCAGGAGCGGCCGTTCTTTGTCGACACGCCGAACGGCCGGATGCAGGCATTGGGCACCCGGTTCACCGTACGGCAGTCCGGCACGCACACGCTGCTGGCCGTGTTCAAAGGCCGTGTCGAGATTCGCAATCTGGCCGGACACGCCGAAATCGTGGCGGCCGGTCAGCAGCGGCAGTTCACGGCGGACGCGATTTCGAGTCCGGAGAGGGCCGATCCCGCACGCGAAGCGTGGTCACGCGGCGTGATCCTGGCCGACGACGTCACGCTCGACGCGCTGATCGCCGAGCTGGATCGCTATCAGCACGGGCACATCGGCGTCGATCCCGAAGTGGCGGGCATCCGCGTGGTCGGCCGTTTCCCTGCCGACGACCCCGACCGGATGCTCTCGATGCTCGAACGCGACCTGCCGATCCGGGTGCGTCGCACGTTGCCGTGGTGGGTCACGATCGAAGCCCGCTGACGGGCATGTTGCCCGCCCGGTCGCGGTTCCCGGTGGTATTTCACCCTGTTGCAAAGAAATTTCCGATTTCGGTTCGCATTTCCGGGCGTCATCCGATTAACAGATGAAAGAGGACCATTCGGAGATCAATCAGTGCTCTGAATGCCGACCCGGCGCCATGACGCGGGGCATCCGCCCGGCTTGTCGACGCTTGTTTCCGACCGGAAACGGGTGTCGTCGCGATGGCGACAGTCGCAGCCAGCATGGCGCGCGCCCGAACGACCGGGTGCGGCCGCTATCAAGCCAAGGTATCCGGCTCTGTTAGACGCGCGATGGACCTCTCCTTGCCACTTCCATCTCGAGGAATGCCGTCCATGCTTCGCCCGTCGTTGTCGTCGAATCCCGATTTCTCGTTGTCCGTGCGCAGCCTCGAACGGATGCCCCGTGCGCTGCGCACCGCGCGCCGTCCCGCTCCGCACGCTGTGCGGTGTGCCGTTCTCGGCATCGCGCTCGCAGGTAGCGGCGCGTGGCAGGTGGCATCGGCGCAGTCGGCCGCCGGCGCGGCGCCGCAAGCTGCCAGCCGGCGCTATGACATTCCGGCCGGCCCGTTGTCGGCGTCGCTGAACCGTCTTGCCGATCAGGCCAACGTGATGCTCAGCGTGCCGGGCGACCTGACGGCCGGGAAAAACAGTGCGGGCGTGCGCGGCGCCTACTCGGTGCAGGGCGCATTCCAGGCGTTGCTGAACGGCACGGGCCTGGAGCCGGTGCAGCAGTCCGACGGCAGTTTCTCGCTGCGTCCGGCCGCTGCCGCGGCAGGCGCCGAAGCTGCCGTGCTGCCGGCGGTGAAGGTCGTCGGCAAGCGAATCGACGATGCCGTTCCCGAGCCGTATGCAGGCGGCCAGGCGGCACACGGCGCGAAGGTCGGCCTGCTCGGCAATCGCGACTACATGGATACGCCGTTCAGTCTCTCGAGCTACACGGAAAAGCTGATCCGCGACCAGCAGGCGACCAGCGTCGCGGATCTCCTGACCACAACTGACCCGTCGGTCCGGGCGGCGATTGACAGCACCAACCGCTACGATGCGATCACGATCCGCGGGCTGCGCGTCGAGAACGGCGAGATCGCGCTCAACGGGCTGTACGGGCTCGTGCCGGCCTACCGCGTCGGCTCTGATCCGGTTGAGCGCGTCGAGATCCTCAAGGGGCCTGGTGCGTTGCTGAACGGGATGATGCCGCAGGGCAGCGTCGGCGGCAGCGTGAACGTCGTGACGAAGCGCGCCGGCGACACACCGCTCAACCGGCTGACCGCCGAATATGCTTCGAGTTCGGTGTTCGGCGGCCATGCCGACATCGGCCGGCGCTTCGGCTCGAACGGCGAGTTCGGCGTGCGCGTCAACGCGGCCCATCGCGAAGGCGATACGCCGATCGACGAGCAGTCGCGGCGCAACACGTCGCTGTCGGTCGGGCTCGACTACCGCGGCAGCCGCCTGCGCGCGTCCGGCGACGTGATCTACCAGGAAGACTTCATGCGGGCGCCGGTACGCGGCTACACGCCGATTGCCGGGATCGCGGTGCCGGAGGTGCCCGATTCCCGGACCAATCTCGCGCAGACGTTTTCCTATTCGAATTCCCATAGCCTGACGGCGCTCGGGCGGGCCGAGTACGACCTCTCGTCGAACTTGACGCTGTTCGGCGCGGTCGGCATGAACCGCTTCGGCTACGACAAGCTGGAAGACCCGGGCGCGACGATCGTCAATGCGCAGGGTGACGCGACGTCCACGTCGAGATACCAGTCAGGCGCGTCGCATGCGCTGTCGGCCGAGGCGGGCGCGCGGGCGCGCTTCAAGACGGGCCCGATCGATCACCAACTCGTCGTGAGCGGCAACTACCTGCAGCAGACGACGTGGTTCGGTCAGACCGCCTACGGCAGCTACGCGACGAACATCTACATGCCGACCCGCCTCGCCGGACCCGGCGCGCCGGTTTCCGTGTCGCCGGAAGCGAAGGACAGCGCTCAGATCCTGCGCAGCATCGCCGTCGCCGATACGCTGTCCGTGGCCGGCGGGCTCGTGCAACTCACGGTGGGCGTGCGTCGCCAGCAGGTGAGCAGCCGCAACTTCGACACGTCCGGCGCGGAAACCTCGCACTACGACCAGGGCGCGACGACGCCGTCCGTGGCGCTCGTCGTCCGCCCGTTCGACCAGTTGTCGTTCTATGCGAACTACATCGAGGCGCTGACGCCCGGGTCGGCGCCGCCGCCTGACGCGGCCAATCCGAACCAGGTGTTCGCGCCGTTCAAGTCGAAGCAGTACGAGGTCGGGACCAAGCTCGATCTCGGCAAATTCGGCGCGACGCTCGGGCTGTTCCAGATCGACGTGCCGAGCGGAATCGTCGATCCGGTGAGCAAGCTGTACAGCCTCAACGGTTTGCAGCGCAATCGCGGTCTCGAGCTGTCCGGCTTCGGCGAGGTGACGCGCGGCGTGCGTCTGCTGGGCGGCGTCACGTGGCTCGACGCGCGGCTTCGCCGCACGCAGGGCGGCGCATACGACGGCAATCGCGCGATCGGCGCGCCGTCGCTCCAGGCCACGCTCGGCGCGGAATGGGATACACCGTTCGTGCCGGGCGTCACGCTGACGAGCCGGATGATCTACACGGGCAAGGCCTACGTGAGCCAGGACAACACGCAGCACGTGCCGAGCTGGACGCGTTTCGATCTCGGCGGCCGGTACACGACGAAAGTTGCCGGTCGCGACGTGACGCTGCGCGCGAACGTGACGAACCTGTTCAACCGGGACTACTGGCAGGCGAATCCGACCGGATATCTGTTCACGGGCGCGCCACGTACGTTCTGGCTGTCCGTGTCGACCGACCTGTGATGAATGCCGGCAGGCCGGGTACGCTTGAGCGCCCCGATCTGCCCGTCGTTTGTCAATCCGATCCTTGTCGCCATCGCATGAAATCTCACGAACAGTTCCGGCTCGACGCCCGGCACATCGGTGCGCTCGCCGCGCCGCTCATCCTTACCCAGCTTGCGCAGGTCGCGCTGACCACGACCGACGTCGTGATGATGGGGATGCTCGGTCCGCGCGAAATCGCCGCAGGCGGTCTTGCGCTGACGTTGTTCAACCAGCTGAGGACGATGGGAACGGGCCTCGTGACGGGCACTGGCAATCTCGTCGCATTCGCGAACGGGCAGGACGACCCTGCACGCATCGTGCGTCTCGTGCGTGCGAGTTTCGCGCTGTCGACGCTTGCCGCACTCGCGTTCGTGCTGTTGATGCTCGCCGTTGAACGGCCGCTCGTATGGCTCGGCCAGGATCCGGGCATCGCGCGGCTGACCGCGCTCTATCTCGCGGCGGCGGCGCCCGGCATGCTGCCGTGCCTGTGGTTCCAGTCGCTGCGCCAGTACACCGTCGGGCTGCGCAAGCCGGGGCCGCTGCTCGCGATCGCGGCCGCGTCGATCGTCGTCAACGCGGTGCTCGACTACGCGCTGATGTTCGGCCGCTTCGGGTTCCCCGCGCTCGGCCTGACTGGCGTAGCCTGCGCGACGAGTTCGGTGTACCTGTTGTCGTTCGTGGCGTTTCTCTCGATTGCCAAACGTCGAATCGGGCTCGCCGAACACCTGTCGCTTGCCGCGTGGCGGACCGATGCCGAAGCATTCGAGCGGACGTGGAAGATGGGCCTGCCGATCGCCGCCGCCTACGGCTCGGAGGCCGCGTTCTTCACCGTCCTTACCCTCGTGATCGGCACGCTCGGTACGGATGCGCTCGCAGCGCAGACGATCGTCAACCAAGTGATCTACATCGTGTTCATGATTTCGGTCGGGTTGTCGCATGCGTCGTCGATCAGCATCAGCCATGCATGCGCGCAGCACGATTATCGTGGCGCACGGCGGCTCGGCTATACGGGGCTCGTGCTGGGCATCGGCGCCATGCTGGCGGTCGCGCTTCCGTATCTCGTTGCGCCGACACACGTGCTCGCGCCGTTCCTGGATCGCGGCTCGGCCGCGAATGACGATGTGCTGCGACTTGCGACGGGGCTGCTGACGATTGCGGCCTTGCTGCAGATCTTCGACTGCAGCCAGAACATCGGCGTCGGCATCTTGCGGGGGCTCGGCGACGTGAAAAGTTCGTTCTGCATCTCGATCGTCGGTTACTGGATGATCGGGCTGCCGGTTGCGTGGGGGGCGGGCGTGATGTTCGGCTACGGAATCCATGGCATCTGGTTCGGGCTCACGATCGGACTTGCAGCGACGGCGACGATGCTGTTGCGCAAGTTCGAATATCGGCTGAGCGCGTTGGTGAAACAGGCCGGCGCGCCCCGATCATGAACGAACGGCATGTGACAAGAAATCGCGTGCGTACCTCGTCGTCGGGGTCGGGGCGGCTGGGTGTCGGTGCGATCGTGCTTGTGCTGATCGTCGGTCTCGGTGCGGTTGCGATTGCCAGCCTCTGCGCCGGCAATCTCGTTCTCGGTCCAGCTGCCGCGCTCGATGCGCTGGGTGGGGGTGAAACGCCCGCCGCGCAGATCGTCCATGCGCTGAGGCTGCCTCGCTTGATCGCGGCACTGATGGTCGGCGCGAGTCTCGCGGTGGCCGGCGCGCTGATGCAGGGCATCACGCGCAATCCGCTGGCCGATCCGACGTTGACGGGCGTGGTCGGCGGAGCGGCGCTCGCGGTCGTCGCGGCCACCGTGCTGGCGCCGGTCCGGGCGGCGGGCATGATGCCGTTCGTGGCGTTGGCGGGCGGCGGAATCGCGGCGACGCTCACGTTTGCGCTGGCGTGGCGCGCCCGTCTGTCGCCGTTGCGTCTTTCGCTGGCAGGGACGACGATCGGCGCGCTCGGCAGCGCGGGCGTCATCTCGCTGATGATCGTCGCGGGGCCGCAGGCCGGCCCGTTGTTCTACTGGCTGGCCGGTGGTTTCGCGGGTGTGGGTTGGCGGCAGGTCGCCATGGTCGCTCCGTGGACCGTCGCCGGTCTTGTCGCCGCGTTGTCCGGCGCGCGCGTGCTCGACACCCTCGCGCTCGGCGACGAGGCGGCGCAGAGCGTCGGCCTCGACCTGCTGCGCTGGCGCCTGATCCTCGGTTTCATTGCCGTCGCGCTGTCGGCGTCGGTGGTCTCGATCGCGGGGCCCGTCGGCTTCGTCGGGCTGTGCGTGCCGCATCTCGCGCGCGTCGCGCTCGGCGGCGGCTATCGCCGAACGCTGGCCGTGACGGCACTGGCGGGCGCACTGCTCGTCTCGGCAGCGGATCTCGTCGCCCGCACGGTCGCTGCGCCGCGCGAACTGCCGGTCGGCTTTTTGACTGCCTTGGTCGCGACACCGCTGCTGATCGCGATGATTCGCCGCGATGAAGGCGTATCGACATGACGGGCGTTCCGAACCGGCCGATTCGCACGACGCGCGCACAGGGCGCGGCCCGGTGGCGGACGTTCGCGCGTGGCGCAGGATGGGCGGCGATCCTGACGCTCACCGTTGTCTTGTCGGTGCGGCTCGGCGCGGCCGGCTTCCCGTTGACGTCGGCCGTTCAGGCACTGTTCCATCGCGACGTCGCGCGCGACGTCGCCTTCGTGATGTGGGAACTGCGCATGCCGCGCGTGCTGCTTGCGCTGATGATCGGCGCACAGCTTGCGGCGAGCGGACTCGTGTTGCAGGGGGCGCTGCGCAATCCGCTCGCGGAACCCGGTGTGATCGGCGTGTCGTCCGGCGCGACGCTCGGCGTGATGTTGCTGCTGCTCGTCGCGAATTTCGCGGGTTCGCTCGACGGCAGCCGGCTCGACGCGTACGACATCACATGGATACCGTTCGTCGCCCAGGCGGGCGGCATCGGCGCGGCGCTGGGCGTCTACGCGCTGGCGTGGCGCAACGGCACGGCGCCGTTTCGGCTGATTCTGATGGGCGTCGCCGTTAGCGCCGCGATGTACGCGGTCGCGATGACGATACTCGCTGGTTGGGGTTCGAGCCGTATCGAGGTGCTGCTGACGTGGCTTGCGGGCAACCTTTACGCACGCGGCTGGCAGCACGTGCTGCTGCTCGCGCCGTGGACGGCGGCGACGATCGTGCTGCTGCCAGCGATCCTGCCGGCAGTGCAGGTGCTGTCGATCGGCGACGACGCAGCGACGAGCGTCGGGCTGAATGTCGAGCGCTGGCGTCTGGTGGCGATCGTCTATGCAGGCTTCGCGGCCGCTGGTGCGATTGCGATTGCAGGCCCGGTCGCATTCGTCGGCCTGATCGCGCCGCATCTCGCGCGGCTTGCCGTGAGCGGGCCGCTCGCGCGGCAGGCGCCGTTCGCGCTCCTTTGCGGTGCGCTGATCACCGCGCTTGCGGATCTGACCGGGCGCGTCGTCGTCGCACCGGCCGAGATACCCGTCGGAGCCGTCACCGCGTTGTTCGGCGCGCCGCTTTTTCTTCATTTGCTGTCCCGATCTTCACGATGACACTCGTTGCCCGCGATCTTTCGCTCGGATATGGCCCGCGCCGCATCGTCGACACATTGTCGCTGTCGATCGAGCCGGGCCGGATCACTGTGCTGCTCGGTCCGAACGGCTCAGGCAAGAGCACGCTGCTGCGCGCACTGGCCGGGTTGCTCGCGCCGCGCGGCGGCGATGCGTTGCTCGACGACGTTCCGCTCGGGCAATGGCCGCGCCGCAAGCTCGCGCGGCGCATCGCGTTCCTGGCCCAGACGCAGGACATTCCGGCCGGCCTGACGGTGCAGGAACTCGTCCGCCATGGGCGGTTTGCGCACCGCACGTGGTTGCGAGGAGAAACGGACGACGATCGCGGCGCAGTCGAATGGGCGCTGACGACGACCGGTCTGTTGCCGATGCGCGATCGTCCGCTCGTCGCGTTGTCGGGCGGCGAACGACAGCGAGTATGGATCGCGATGGCGCTCGCGCAGCGCGCGGACATTCTGCTGCTCGACGAGCCGACGACCTACCTCGACCTCGGGCATCAACTCGATGTGATGCAGACGTTGCGGCGGCTCAACGAGGAATTCGGGTTGACGCTCGTGATGTCGCTGCACGACCTGAACCAGGCGATGCGTTTCGCGGATCGGGCGATCGTGATGCGCGGCGGGCGGCTCGTTGCGGACGGTGCGCCGGTCGATGTGCTGACGCCGGCGTTCGTCGCGAACGTATTTCATGTGCGCAGCGAGCGGCTGCATGGCGCGAGCGATGGCGTGCCGGTTTGCCATTCGCTTGGCTATGCCGGGCCCGGCGGCGAGCGGAGCGATGCCCGGCAGGACGTTGGCGACGCCGTGTCGGCGATCGAAGAGGCCGGCGATGATTGATCGCAAGCGCCGTACGTTGGCGTTCGCGTTGCCGGCTTCGCTTGCATCGGTGCTCGCGCGGCCCGTTCGCGCGGCGGCGCCCGGTAAGCCGTTCAGCGTCGTTGACGATCGCGGTGCGATGCTTCGCTTCGAAGCCGCGCCGAGCCGGCTTGCGGCGATTTCGTATTTCGGCGCCGATACCGCACTGGCGCTTGGGGTGCAGCCGGTCGCGTCGACGTTTCTCGTGCGCGGCCGGCGGCCCGCCTATCTGCTGGACAGGATGGATCGCGTGATCGATCTCGGGCAGCGTGCGAGCCCGAACCTGGAATTGTTGGCGAGTGCGCACGCGGACCTCATCATTGCGATCCGCCGCTACACCGAAGCGAACGCGGCGCGGCTTCAGCAGATCGCGCCGTATCTTGCGCTGGATCTGGAAGTCGGTGAGGACAGCAATCGCAGCATTGAACTCGTCGGCAAGGCACTGGATCGTGCCGAAGCCGCCGCCGCGCTCAACCGGCGTTTTGCGGAAGCGCTCGCAGGATTTCGCGCGCGTGCGGGATTGGGCCGCGCGCCGCGCTACTTGTTTGTCTGGGGTACGGGCGCCGCGCCGTGGGCGTTCTACGATGAGAACATGACTTGCTCGCTGCTGAATGCGCTGGGTGGCGTCAACATCGCCGGACGCAATCCGCTGCCGTCGCAGCGCGACAATACGGCGTTCCAGATGAGCCTCGAGACGTTGTTGCTTGCGAAGCCGGACACGATTTTTGTCTACGACGACGGTGGGCGACGCAGTTTCGAGACGAATCCGGTATGGCAGCACTTGGCGTCGACGCGTCGGGTGAGTATCGTGAGCGTGGGCGATCACTGGATCGAATCGTTCGGACCGATCGCGCGGCATGCCGTGCTGGCCGAAGCGGCCGCGCTTCTGCATCCTGACGTGTTCGCACCGCCGGACTTGCGCGCGATCGCGTCCTCGTACCTTGATCGTGTGACGTGACGTCCTTCGCTGTGGATCTTTACCCCGGCGATGCATGACATCAGTGTGTCTGGCGGCGCGATCCCCTTTCGATCAACAGCAGGTGCAGTAGCGCAGGCAGTACAAGCAACACCAGCGGCAGTTGAACGATCAGCCCCGAGATGATCGCGACCGCCAGCGGCTGCTGCATCGCCGAGCCCTGCCCGAGCGCGAACGCGAGCGGAAACAGTGCGAGGATTGCCGCGATCGTCGTCATCGCGATCGGCCGCAGCCGGTTGCGGCCTGCCGCGAGCAACGCGGCATCGGGCGCCATCCCTTCGTCGCGCACGAGCCCCTGGAATTCCGATACGTAGAAGATCGCGACCTCGGTCACGATGCCGACGATCATCGTCATGCCCATCATCGCGGAAATGTTGAGCTCGATGCCCGTCGCCCACAGCCCGATGAACACCGCGCCGGTCGCGCACAACGGCATCGCCATCACCGCGAGCGCGACGCGGAAGCGTTCGTAGAGAAACAGCAGCAGCCCGAATACCAGCGCAACCGCCGCGCCGAACACCGCGATCAGTCCGCGGAACGCGATCTGTTGTTGCTGGTACAGCCCGCCCAGTTCGTAATAGACGCCTTGCGGCAACAGGTTCGCATCGCCGAGCGCGCGCTGCACGTCGGCGATCGTCGAGCCGAGATCGCGCCCGTCGATCCGCGCAGTGACGGCGACCATCCGCTTCAGGTTGTCGCGGCTGATCTCGGGCTGCCCGCTGACCGTGATGCGATCGGTCACGCGATCGAGCGGGAACAGGTGCCCATCGGGCGCGCGGATCTGCAGTGCGCCGAGCCCCGTGCCGTTCATCCGCATCGCGTCCGACACCCGAACGCGCACGCCGACCGTCTTCGGCCCCTGCTGGAACTGCGTCGCGACGCTGCCTTCGAGCAGATCCGACACCTGCTGCGCGATCGACTGCGGGTCCATCCCTTCGGCGGCGGCTGCGTCGGGACGGATGTGCAGATCGAGCGCGTCGCCGGCCGGGTTGATGCCGTCGTCGACGTCGACAATGCCCGGAATCTTGCCGATGCGCGCGGCCACGCGCCGCGCGGTCGCGTCGAGCACGTTCGGATCGTCCGAGTAGATCTTGATCTGCACGGGCTGCGGTACCGCGGTCAGATCGCCGATCAAGTCTTCCATCAACTGCGCGAGCTCGACGTTGACGCCGGGCACGTTCGTCTCGATCTTCGAGCGGATCTCCTCCATCACGGTATCGATCGGCTCGCGCGAACCCGATTTCAGGCGCACGAAGAAATCGCCCTTGTTCGGCTCGTTGAGGTCGCCGCCGAGGCCAGCGCCGGTTCGACGCGAATACGTCGCAACGTTCGGGTTCTCGCGGATGATCGTCTCGATCTCGCGCATCAGGCGATCCGTCTCGGTGATCGACGTACCGGGCGCCGTGTGGTAATCGAGCACGAATCCGCCCTCGTCCATCGACGGCATGAAGCCGCTGCCGACGCGCGTGAATGCAAACGCGGCGGCGACGACGAGCGGCAAAATGCCCGCGAGCGCGAGCATTGGCCTGCGACTCACGCGCTCGACCAGCATCGCGTAGCGCGTGTTCAGCCAGTGCGCGAAGCGCGACTCGCGAAGCTCCTCCGCGTCGGCCGGCGTGAGCCAGTGATCGCACAGGATCGGGATCGCGAGCCAGCTCACGACGAACGAGATGAACAGCGCACTCGCCATCGTGATCGATAGCGCCTTGAAGAAGGCACCCGTCACGCCGGACAGGAACGCGAGCGGCACGAAAATGATTAGCGTCGCCGCCGACGAACCCGCGAGCGGCCGCGTGAACTCGAGCGCCGCGCTCATCACGCGGCCGTGGAACGCATGTGCGCCCGCCTCGCGCATGCGCCGCGCGATGTGTTCGATCATCACGATCGCGTCGTCGATCACGAGCCCGACCGCCGCGGCCATCCCGCCGAGCGTCATGATGTTGAAGCCCATCCCGAACACGTCGAGCAGCAGGATCGTCGCGCTCATCACGACCGGCACCAGCGCGACGGCGATCGCGGTGATCTTCCAGTTGCGCAGGAATACGAATAGCGTCAGCGCGGCCAGCACGACGCCGATCAGGATTGCATCGCGCACGCTCGACGCGGATGCGATCACGAGCTGGCTCTGGTCGTACCAGTTTGCGAGATGCACGCCCACCGGCATCTGCTTCTGAAAGTCCGCGAGCTTTGCACGGATCGCCGCGGCCATCGCGACGCTGTTCGCGCCCGGCTGCTGGAATACGTTCACGAGCACCGCGTCCTGCCCGTCGGCCGTCACGCGGATCCATTGCGGAACCGTGCCGCGCGACACCGTCGCGACGTCGCCGACGCGCACCTGGTTGCCGCCCGACGACGAAACGACTGCATTACGCAGCGTGTCGAGCGACGTGATCGTCGTGTCGGCGACGACGAGATACAGCTTGTAGTGATCCTCGATCCGCCCGGTCGCCGACAGCACGTTGCCCGCGCCGATCGCCTTCGACACGTCCTCGACCGACAGCTTGTACGCGGCGAGTCGAGCAGGATCGATGTCTACCTGCAACTCGTCCTGCGCACCGCCCGTCACTTCGACGCGTGCCACGCCGTCGACCGACGACAGCAGCGGCCGCAACTGAAATTGTGCGAGATCGCGCAGCTGCGACAGCGACTGCCGCGACGACGTGAGGCTGTACGCAAGTACCGGGAACACGGTCGGGTCCATCCGCTTCACCTGCATCGTCGTGCCGGCCGGCATCGACGGAAGGATCTCCGCGATCGCCGACTGCGCCTGCAGTGTCGCCTGCGCCATGTCGGTGCCCCAGTCGAAATTCAGCGAGATCTCCGCCGAGCCGCGGCTCGTTTTCGATTCGACGTCGCGCACACCCGGCACGCGCCGCAGCGCCTCCTCGACCGGCATCGTCACGAGCGTCGCCATCTGCTCGGCAGGCCGGTCGCCCGCATCGAGCGACACGACGGCGCGCGGAAACGATACGTTCGGAAACAGCGAGATCGGCAGCCGGAAAGCCGTCAGCGCGCCGGCGACCGCGAGCAGCGCGACGACGAACAGCAACGATCGCCGGTGCATCTGCATCCATTGCCCGACATTCATTGGCGCGCGCCTCCGGCAGAACGGACGGCCATCCCGTCCTGCAATTCATAGTTGCCGGTGACGACGAGCGGCTCCGATGCATTCAGCGGGCCGTCCACGCCGTAATGGTCGCCGCTTTCGACGCGCACCGCGACATCGACGCGATGCGCGGCGTGCTTCGGCGTGACCTGGAACACGTACGACCCCTTCGCGTCGCGCAGGACGGCGGAGCGCGGCACGACCCACCACGTGCCGGTCTGCGTCGCGATGTCGGCGCTTACGCGGGTGCCGGGGATGAATGCGGTGCCGCCGAGCGGCACGTTCGCGCCGACGTCCACGAGCTGGCTTTGAGGATCGATCGACGCGCCCGCGACGACGATCTGCCCTGCCGGAGCCGCGTGCGCGAGCGCGGTGGACAGCCCGTGCAGCACGACCGTATCGCCCGCGCGAATCGACGCGGCCGCGGACGGATCGACGCCGAGCGTCACGTTCGCCTGACGGCTGGACGCGCCGCCCGTCGCCGCGAGCTGCGCAATCGTCGCGCCCGCCTGCACCTGGTCGCCCGGCAGTGCGGAAAGCTGCGACACGACGCCCGCGAACGGCGCGGCGATCGTTACGTCGCCGCTCCGCACGCCCATTAGCCGCTGCGCGGCCTGCCCCTGCTGAGCATCGTCGAGCGCCTTCTGCGCGGCGGCGAGCTGCGATTGCGTCGCCAGGCCGTCGTCGAGCAGCGCGCGCGTGCGTGCGAGTTCGCCGCGCGCCAGCGTCAACGCGCTCGCGGCCTGCGACGCAGCCAGCACCGCGGCGGGATCGGCCTGCACGACGACGAGCGGCGCGCCGCGCGCGATCGCCTGACCGGGCAGCACGAGCACCTTGCGGATGCGCGCCGTGTACGGCAGGTTCACCGACGCGACGCTGGCCGACGAGGCGGCGACGACGCCGTATGCACGCACCTGTTGCGAGATCGGCGCACGTTGCACGCGCACGGTATCGACCGCGGCGGAAACGGGTTCGTCGGCCCGCGCGGAGCCGGCGGCGAACGGCGCGAGTGTGGCAAGTGCGGCGGCCAGCATGGCGGCAAGCGCGGCCGTGCGACGGCGGGTAAAGCGATTCAGGACGGCTGGCATGAGGTCAACGCTGGGTGGAATCGGTGGAAAAGGCATCCGGGACCGCACTGCCGAGCAGCGCCTGCAGGCCGATGCGCTGCTCGGCCAGTGCATCGCGCTGCGTGGTCGCGTCGATCCGCTTCGTCAGCGCGGCGAGCTGCGCGTCGGTGTACTGCCCGAGCGTGATGTCGCGCGCGGCGTACGCATGCTGCGCATGCGCGGCCGCTTGCTCGAGCGCGGGTAACGCGGTCTCGTCCTGAGCAAGCTGCTGTGCGGCGAGCCGGGCATCGGTACGCAGATGCGCGATGTCCGCATAGGCGGTGTTCAGCCGGGTCTGGTATTCGTCGCCGAGCCGCTGGCGGGTCGCCTGCTCGATCGCGACGTTGCCGCGATTGCGGTTGAAGATCGGCAGGCTCAGCGCAATCTGGAAACCAGTCGTATAGATGCCCGACGTGTCGCGCGCGCGATTGAAGCCGATGTTCAGGCTCGGAAACTGGTTCAGGATCGCCGCGCGGTACTTCTGTTCCTGCGCGTCGTAGCCGGCCTGCAACGCGATCAGGTCCGGACGCCGCTTCGGCAATTCGGTCAGTGCGGCGTCGAGCGTCGCGTCGGTCACCGGCGCCGCCCGGTCGGAGCCGGCGAGCCGCAGTTCGACATCCGGCGCGAGTCCGAGCAGCGCATTCAGGTCGTGACGGGTCTGTTCGCGCGCCCGGACCATGTCGTCGTACTGCTTGCGCGCGTCGCCGTATGCGGCCGACGCGACGGTGACGGCGTCGTCGGTCACGTTGCCGGCCTGCCGCGCGCGCGCGATCCGTTCGTAGCGCGTCGCGCCGAGATCGCGCGTCTGCGCGAGCAGCGGCAGCACCGCGTCTTCGTAGCGCGCCTTCGTATAGAGCTGCTTTGCCTGCGCGACAACCTGCCACTCCTGCCAAAGCAGGCCGAGATCGGTCTTGCGCACGGTCGCGTCGGCGGAGCGCTTGTTCGCATTGCGCATGACGATCGCCATCACGTCCATGCTCAGGCCGTAGTTGAATGCACGCTCGAGGCCGGCCGCGCCCGGATAATCGCTCGACACCGACAGTTGCGGATCGGGCAGCAGCCCCGCGGAATACGCCTGCGCCTGCGCGATCCCGAGATCGTCGCGCGCGAGTTTCAGATCGGGATTGTTCGCGACCGCGAGCATTGCGACGTCCTCGATGTCGAGTCCGCCGGACGGATCGAAGCGATGCGCGGCCAGTTCCGGCAGCGGCATTTTCGCCGGGTCGATGCGCAGCCGGCCGAGCTCGGCGACCGTCGTGAATGTCGAATGCGCGGCGAGCGGCTGCGGGCGATAGGCCGCACAGCCGCCGAGCACGAATGTGTACGACGCGGCACATACGACGAGCGTGCGTACGAGCCGCGGCGACGCCGTCTGAGATAAGCGGGACAACGGGCGCTCCCTGTGCGGTTGTCATGGAAACGTCATTCCGGCGTGCCGGAACGCTGGTTCGGACGATTATGTCGGCCGCCTGCTTAACGATTGCTTAAGCATCGGCGGAACGTGATTGGCCGTGTACGCGTCTACTTGCAATGCGACGAACCCGAGCGGCTTGGCTTCTTCTGGAAGCCCGCCCGGGCGCAAAAATCCAGAAAGCAATGGCTCGAACAAGCTCGGCAAAGCGGAATCGCTGCGCCGCACTTGTTCGCTCAGCGCCTGCGAGGCAAGCGGCCACGAAATTCGTGAAATGGCGCTCTGAATTGCGCAAGCGACGACAAAAAGCGCTTTGGTTCCGCTGTGGAAATGAGACTGGTCAGATATTTGTGCCGCATGGAAATTGATAGGCTGGGCGAAGCAGTTTGTCCTCTATCTTTTTTTTCCCTTTGCGGAATGGATATGAAAATTACGCCGTCTATTTCAAGCCGCTCGTTTCATCATGAGCGAGAGCAGCGGAATTCACTAAGCGAGCGCGAGGCTGGCGGCGCAGTGACCAACGTTCCGAAATACGAACCGGAGCAGTCGGGTACTGAAGCGTCGTCCGGCTCGACGGAGCTCGACAACCGGAGGCGCAGTGTCAGCACGGTGGATGCAATCAAACCTCGGCAGGCGCCGTCGGCGCAAAGGCCCGAGGAGCAAGACGCGAAGGCAGCCAGCTTGGCGGATTTCCAGGATTTCGTGCAGCGGGAAGCCAAGCGGCTCATCAAGGAGAAGTTTGCCGGGCAGAACCTCGACCCCGGCCAGGTTTATGTCAACCGGCGCGATCCGGTGACGGGCCGCGTGACGGTTTCGCGGACGTTAACAGAGGAATTGCTGCATGCAATCCGAGACGGAACGCCGACCTACGACCTGAACAATGCCGGATTGTTTCGTTCGCCGAACTGGAACGATGCGGACAGGATTGCCCGGCAAAGCTCGCGCGGACCGTCGAACGCGCTCATCGATATCGAGGACTATGTGGCGCCTCGGTTGCTGAACGATCCGACTCGCGGATCGCTCGAGACGCGCTATCAAGCGCATGTCCGCACTCGGACCGAGCAGCGGCTGTATCCGAATGCGACCGAGCGGGATCTCGGGCCGTTGCGTCAATATGAAGCTCAGCGAAACAGCGATGGGGCGGCGGTCGATCGTCTGATGGCCGACGTCGCGCCCGAGGCCCACGTGCGCCAGCGAATTCGGCAATACATGGAACAGCAGGGCGGAACGCCGGTGGATCCGGACCGCGTCAGGATTCGCGTGGAGAGCCGTGCCAGCGGTCGCACGACGTCGACCGAACTGTCGTTGACGGAGGCGGTTCTTCTGGGGCCCTATGCGAACGGAACGACCTTCACGCTGGGCACGCCGTCGGAGTCTGCGGCCGGTAATACGACCGCGTTGACGCCGGCATTTCTGAAGCGGATGTTGGGCGAACTCGACGTGCGGCCCGGCTATATCGAGACGCTGAGACAACGATACAACACAGCGAGCGCGCAGAGCGCGCTGAATGACGCGCTGGCCAGCCGGACGCAGCACGCGGCTTATAGCGCCAAGCTGAAGGGCGAAATCACGTCGGCCGATTACGAGCTGATTCAGCGCGTCCAAAATGGGTCCGGCGAAGCGAATTCGGGCAAGCGGGTCGAACTGGGCGGGGTAACGATGTTCGGCGGGGACCAGTTGAGGGACATCCAGGTCTATCGGGAAACCGATCCGCACACGCAATCCGAGCGCTATGTGATGTATGGGCCGGGTGCGCCGGACAAGGAGTTCTACGCGGCCAACACGCCATATCAATTGAGCCAAATGATTGCCGGATGGGCGGCCACAGAGGCGGGGCGTCGGTATTTGACGGACCAGTTGGACCCAAGCAATCGTCAGAAGGGCGAGCAGTTCTTCGGGCAGATCGCCCAAATGCCGTCCGAATGGAAGGGCGGTTTGGGCGAGGGCGCGTCAGTGAGCTGGAAGTCGTTCGGCGACGGCGGGTATCGGGCGCAACTGGGCGCGGTGGCGGCGGAAAAGGGCCGGGCGAGCGTGGCGGAGGCGGAGCGCGTGTTGTTGCCTCCGTGGTATGCCGGGGCGACGCCTAAAGAGCGCACGCAGTTCAATTCTCTCGATGCGGCGGCGCGATCGGCGCTGCAGGCTTATCAGGGATTGCGGCAGCCGGAGCCCTTCCATGAGTTTGCACAACGGGAAGTCGGCAAGTGGCTGAATGAGCGGTTGCGCGAGCAGGGAGTCAAGGAGAACATCGATCCCAATACGGTCAGGGTGGATCTGGACGGCACGGGGCAGAAGGTCATGACGCTGACCGATCTCGTGACCTTTGGCTACCGCGACCATCGAGGTGATATCGCGAAGACGATGCGATTCAGCTCGACGATCGGGCAGGATCTGTCCGGCCTCGAATCCGACGCGATGCGCGGCTATATCGCCACCAAGCCGCGAAACGCCTATCTCGGTGAACAATATATCAACAAAGTGACGGTGGACTTCCTGTCGGAAGGGCCGGCGCTGGACGAGCGGCGAGCGCTGTATCAAAGCAGCGCGCAATCGTCGATGGCGCGGGATGCGCTGGTGTCAAAGCTGAAGAATGAAATCACGGAGACGCAATATCGGACGGTACAGGCCGAGATCAACCGCCTGTCGGATCCCGATTCCGCTACCGTCGGCGATCGGCGAGAGAAGAGCGAGCGCGGCACGCGCGGCATTTACGAATTCACGCTGAACGGGAAAGTCGCGCGAGGCATTTACGTATTTCGATCGTCGCAACTGGGCAAGTCGGACGATGCGAATCTCGTCTACACACCCGGCGCGCCGGACGGTATCGCATTCCGTTCGATCGGCGAGCTTCGGTCCTTGTTCGGCGACGGCAAGAACCGGGAGATGTCGCGCTATTTGTACGGGCGTTTCGGCACGGCGGATCAGAACTCGGAGTCAATCGGAAAATTCTTCGACGATCTGCACCGGAACATCAAAGTTAGTGCGAAGCCGGCGTATGGCAACCGGCTGACGGACGGCTTCGAATCCGAATACGACAAAGGCATTCAGCAACTGACGGGAAACGTCGATGCGATCACGGAAAGTCGCAAGGAGGTGATCCAGTCGGTCGCCAAGGAGGTGTGGGACGGGATCAAGCTTGCGGCGACGATCGCAACGCTGCCGTTTCCGCCGGCCAGTGCGTTCGTGGGCGGGATTCTGGCGGCGGAAGGTCTCTATAACGGCATTCGGGCCTATCGGGACGGAGACCGCTCGGCCGCGCTCGAACATTTCATGAGCGCGTCGTGGGATTTGGCCGGTGCGGCGGGCGATCTTCTCGGCGGCGGGCTGAAAGGCGCCAAGGCTGGCGTCAAACTGCTGGATCAAGTTCCCGTGAAACGTTTCAGCGGCACTGCGGCATCCTCGACAGCGGCTTCCGCGTCGAGCGCCGCGACGCATTCGGCGGCGGCCGCCAAGGCGCCGTCCGTCGATTCGGCGCTGCATGCGCCGCTGCCGTCCGGCACGCAGACCATCCGGACGGACGGCTATATGAAGGATGTCGTCGAAATCCAGCAGCCGGGCGCGCCGAGCCGGTATTTCGTTCGCGATGGAAACGGATATCTCGAAGTCAAGCCGGATAACGATAATTTCACACTGCGGCTGGTTGATCCTCGAAAACGCGCGCAACAAATGTACTTCGAGCCGATCAGGAAAAACGAGCAGGGGCAGTGGGTTTACAACCCGAACGTCGGTGTCCGTGGCGGCGGCCGGGACGAACTGGCCGCGCGGCTTTCCACTTTGCCGTCCCGGATACAAACGGAGGGCATCGCGAACAGCGATGCGTTCGACCGCTTGCGTCCGGAGTTGGCCAGTTATCTTTCCGCCGACGCCAATCAGCAGGTTTTCACGCGGCTCGTGGATCTTTCGGTTGCGCAAGGCAGGCTGAGCTTGGCGGACCGGGCCCAGGCAATGAGCGCGTCCACTGCATACGAGCGGGCGCGCACGTTTCTCAGCAGCTTCCATAGCAGGAACGGCAACGGCGTCGACGCGTTTCCCGATCTGCTGTCGGAAGCGGTGCGCAACGGCGAGCGGGCCCGCTCGGCGCCGGCGGCGGTCCGTAACTTGGTTGCGCAGGAACGCTCGGCGTTGGCGGCGTTGCCTGCCAGTTTTACCGCGAGCGGCGCGTTCGATCGCGCGGGCTTGACGCAACATCGGCAGGAACTCGTTCGCCTGTTGTCGGCGGACAGCAATCGCGGCGTGTACGAGCGCTTCGTGGACATACTGGTGGCCAACGGCGGGCTGAGCGTGGCGGATCAGGTCGAGCTGGGCGGGTCGCTCCTGACGCCGTACGAGCGCGCGAGCCGCCTCCTGGATCGCGTACTCAGCCGTCGCGGCGAGCGAGGATTGGCGAGCCTGCCTGCCGAACTGCAGCAAGCCGTGAGCCGCACGCCTGGAGCGACGGCGGCGGACGGCCCGCTCGCTTTGCTTGCCACGCAGGAAAGCGAGCGCCTTGCCGGCGTGCCGCAACGAATTCGAGCGGAAGGCATCGCCAATGGCGCGGCATTTACTCGCTTGCGCCCTGAACTGGCCAGTTATCTATCCGCCGATGCGAATCAAGCAGTATTCACGCGGTTACTGGATCTTTCGGCTGCGGAAAGCAGGCTGAGTCTCGCGGACCGGGCACGGACAATGGCCGCTTCCACGCCTTACGAGCGAGCGCGCATCTTTCTCGACAGCTTCCTGAGCAAGAATGGCGACGGCGCATCCGCGTTCCCCGATCTTCTGTCGGAAGCCGTGCGTAACGGAGACCGGATTCGTTCGGCGCCTGCCGCGATCGACAGGCTGATTGCGCGAGAACAGCAAACTTTGGCGGCGTGGCCGGCGCGCTTGACGGCAGGCGCGCCGCTGAATTCGCAAACATTCGCGCAGCATCAAAACGAGATTGCCACGATTCTCGCGACAGGCGGAAACCAGGACATTTTCACGCGGCTCGTGGATCTTTCGGTTGCGCAAGGCAGGCTGAGCCTGGCGGACCGGGCCCAGGCAATGAGCGCGTCCACTGCATACGAGCGGGCGCGCACGTTTCTCAGCAGCTTCCATAGCAGGAACGGCAACGGCGTCGACGCGTTTCCCGATCTGCTGTCGGAAGCGGTGCGCAACGGCGAGCGGGCCCGCTCGGCGCCGGCGGCGGTCCGTAACTTGGTTGCGCAGGAACGCTCGGCGTTGGCGGCGTTGCCTGCCAGTTTTACCGCGAGCGGCGCGTTCGATCGCGCGGGCTTGACGCAACATCGGCAGGAACTCGTTCGCCTGTTGTCGGCGGACAGCAATCGCGGCGTGTACGAGCGCTTCGTGGACATACTGGTGGCCAACGGCGGGCTGAGCGTGGCGGATCAGGTCGAGCTGGGCGGGTCGCTCCTGACGCCGTACGAGCGCGCGAGCCGCCTCCTGGATCGCGTACTCAGCCGTCGCGGCGAGCGAGGATTGGCGAGCCTGCCTGCCGAACTGCAGCAAGCCGTGAGCTTCGTGCGCTGGTCCGAGAATGTTCCCGCGGATGTTCTCCGACGATTGGGCTGACAGCGGGATGCGAGCGGCGGCGTAATTGTGCCGCCGCTCAATCGCGCATGACGTGATCGGATGCGAAGTTGCGTGGCTCCTTGCGACAGTCGACGCGTCGAGCTCGATTCGGCGTACCGCGGCGGCTGAGATCCGGCGAAATCGAATCGCCCGTTGCAAGCGCGTTTTTCATACTGGTCAGATGTACCGCCGTTTCCGGGGGTGAGATAGTCGATCGCACGTCCTCCTTCGCGGAGGAGCAAATGCAAATGCAGGGGCGGAAGGTAACTACGTGCGAGAGAATCTCATGAATCGCTGGTCGACGGATCGCGGAGAAAAACGTCCGCGAGCGTTTCCGCGAATGCTGCGGCACGTCTTGCTCGCCGTCTCGATGGCCGCTTCGGTTCCGGCGGCGGCCGCGAGCTTTCCGTGGAAGGACGCAGTGTTCTCGTACCAGGCCAAATCGACCGCGTTGTCGCGCATGCTCGAGGATATTTTCGTCACTCAGCAACGACCGGTGCAGATCTCCGAGACAGTGAAAGACCTCGCCCCTGTGAGCGGCGATTTCCGGCAGGCGCCGCGACAGATATTCAATGACCTGGCGCAGTCATATGGATTGGTCGGCTATTTCGACGGCACCGCCATGCATGTGACAGCGCTTGCGGAGAACCGGACCGTATTGCGCCCGCTGACCAAAGTCGGCGCGGACGACGTCAGGCGCGCCGCGCTCGAGTTCGGTTATCTCGACAGCCGCTTCAGGTTCAACGCGATGAGCGCTCCGTCCGCCGTGCAATTGAATGGGCCACCTGCCTACGTCGAGCGCGTATCCGATTTGATCGCATTGATGGAAGCGAACGCGACACGGCAGGCCGACGGCACGCAGACAGATTTTCGCGTGATTCCGCTGAAGAACGCGTGGGCGGAGGACGTTACTTATCACGTTGGCGGACAGACGACCGTCGTGCGCGGCGTGGCGAACACGTTGCAGCGTCTCGTGGACGGATTGGACGGACTCGACGGCGAGGTGGCGCGCGATCCGTTCGCCGCGACGCCGGGTCTTCCCGCGTCGCCCGAGCGGCGGCCGAGGTCGGCGTTGAGTGCCTTGTTCGACCAGACGTCGCCGGACGGCGACCGGCAAGAAGCAAGGCCGCCGCTGCCGGAACCGGAGGCCGCCACGGATCGCGCGTCGGGCGCGGATCTGCGGCTGAGCCGGCGGCCAGGCGCATCCATTCGCATCGTCGGCGACAGCCGCACGAACGCAGTCATTGTCATGGCGCCCGTCGCAATTTTGCCGAAGCTCGAGGCCGTTGTTCGCGACCTCGATGTCGAACCGGAACTGGTGCAGATCGAGGCAGCGATTATCGACGTGCAGGACGGGGCGCTCAAGGAGATCGGCTTCGATTGGGCGTTGCAGGCAAGCCGGTTTCGTATCGCGTCGACGACGTCCGGCGCGAGTATCGGCCGGGATCTTCCCGACGCTCAGGGTACGCGCGGGAGCGGGCCGAATTTCTCGATTTTTGGCGGCTCGGGCGCGCTGAACTTCCTGAGCCGCATTCATGCACTGCAAACGCAGGGCAAGGCGAGCGTCCTGTCGCGACCGAAGCTCGCGACGCTGAACGGCAACGAAGCCGTGTTGACGAATCAGCAGGTGTTCTACCCGCGCGTCAGCAGCGAGCGCGCCGCCCAGCTTTATCAGATTGACGTGGGGTTGCAGATGCGCGTCGTGCCGGCGGTCGTGCGCAAAAGCGACGGAGCGGCGGACATTCGACTGCAGGTGTTCATCGAAGACGGCATGCTCAGCAGCCGGCGCGTGGATGAATTGCCTGTCACGAGCCGCAGCACGATCACGACGCAAGCGATCGTGCGCGACGGCGAGAGCCTGTTGATTGGCGGATATGTTCGGAATGCAAACGATGGCCGCGAGGCGAAGGTTCCGCTGCTCGGCGACATTCCGTTGCTGGGCGCGTTGTTTCGTTTTCGCTCGACGCAGGTCGATCGTCAAGAGCGCTTGTTTTTGATTACGCCAAAACTGCTTGGGGCGAGCGATTCCGAGGATGCGCATCCGATAGCGGGCGCCAACGGCAGGGAACGCGCGCTGGCGGAACGCTTCTGCGCCGCGGCGAGCGTCGGGAAGAGCGGTGGCTTCGACGAACCGGAATGCCCGGCAGCGAAGCCGATCTCGTCGAAGCCCGCGGTCGAGCCGGGCGCGAGCGCCGCGGTCGTCCCGGATGCGTCGCGAGGAGATGCAAATTGAATGGCGCGTCCGACTTCGCGTGTCGCTTCGAGATTTTCGTCCTGACCGGGCTGCACGCGGGAGCGCGGCTTGTGCTCGACGGGCGTCGCCATACGGTGATCGGCCGTGATCTGGCATGCGACCTCACGCTGCGCGACGCGAGTGTGGCGGACCGCCATTTGATGCTGGTCGAGCGCGACGGAAAGATTCGGGCGATGGGCCTCGATGGCGCGATCGAGGTGAACGGTCTGCCGGTGCCGGACGGCAAGGAACGTCTATTGCGCCGTGGGGAGCGGGTCAAGCTCGGCGACGTGTCGCTCGGCCTGGGCGAACCGGGAGCCGCGTGGGACGGAGCGCAAGCGGACGAGCCGAAGCTTGCGCGATCCCGGCTGTCGCGTTGGCGCGATCGAATCATGCATTGGATCGCGCAAGACGAAAAGCGTCGGCGCGCCGCGGCCGGATCGATCATCGTCCTGGCGGCGCTGTGTGCGTGTCTGCCGTTGATGGTCGTGCTGGCGCAATGGAAAAAGCGCAATGAGGTCGTCATGCCCGATACGGTGCAGATGGCGCAGCAGATCGGGCGGCGCCTGGCCAGCATGGACATGCGCGGACTTCAGGTTTTCGCCGATCCGACCAGGCACGTCGTCGTCATCGAAGGATATCTGCCTCGAGATGAAGACGTTCGACGCGCGGAAAAGGTCGCGATTTCGATGAAGGTGCGACCGACGCTACGTTTGCATTCGAACGAGCGAATCGAGCGACAGGCCCGGGATTATGTTCAGCGCAGCGTGCCGGAGGCGGTGGTGGAGGCGGGCGGGATGGGAGAGGTGCGCGTCGCGTCGCCTGCGGCGTTGCAGCCGCGCTTTCAGGCCTGGCTGCGCGACCAGATGTTGCGCGACATCACCGGTCTACGCGCGGTTACGTTTAGCGGTCCGGACTACAACCGGACCCAGGAGTTGCCGCCTCAGCCATTTTCGATTCTGTCGATCGGCACGACGCGCTTTTTGCTTGCGAAGGACGGCGAGCGACTGTTTCCCGGGGCGGAATTGCCGAAAGGTCTGGTGCTGGTGCGCATCGGTCAAGGATCGATTTTCGTCGAACGGCACGGGGCGGCCGACGACGGCATATGACCGGCTGCCGCCGACGATTAAGGACGACGTTTGCGGAAAGTCGGCACGAGCGGAGACGATGGATGAATCTGTTTGCGACGTTGATGGCGGGCAAGCCGTCGAAATTCGAAGCCGCGCTGGATCGGAGCGGTGGACTGGACGCGTTGATACGCCAACTGAAAGATGCGGAAGCGGCGATGCGAAAGCAATGGGAGCATCGTCCTGATTCGCAGGATCGAGCATCCGTCCTGCGCTACGCGGAAGCGATTTCGTGCGCTCGAGTGGAATTGGAGCGATTGAAGGCGTCCGAATAGCAGCGGGCGATGTGAAGTGATGAATCACGATTTTCAGATAGGAGATTTCATGATAAATCCCGTAAATGCGGGCATTCCGCTGCTGAAGCCGTCATCCCGCACCGAGCCGATCGGTGCGCCGGCGAATGCTCCCGTCGCGCCCTTCGCGACGCACGCCCAGACAGCGCACCGCGCGAGCACTGCCGAAACGCTGCAAAACGGCCTGAATGGACAGCGTTCGTCCCTAGCTTCGACGGCTCCGTCGCCGGAGCGCAGCGGCTCGAACGCCGCAGAGAAAAGCGGATTCAACTTCGGCGACATGCTGAAGAAGCTGACGGATTTGACCAAAGCGATCGGCGAACCGCTGTCCCAGATCTTCAAAGTGATTACCGACCTGATGAAAGGCGGGGTAAACATGGCGTCGTCGTTGGGTTCGCTCGCAATGAGCGCGATGTCGCCCGTGCTGGGCATGGTCAAATCGATCGTCAAATAACGCGATCTGACCTGTAGCGAACGATGCCGAATGGCGGCATCGAGATTTCTTTAAAGGAGAGTAGTTATGGCGTCTATTGGCGTGATTGCTAATGCGATGTATATCGTCCAAAAGAACGCAGCCGACCGGATGGAGCAGAAGGCTCAGTCGATGTCGGGGCAGACCGATCTCGATCAGAAGGATCTGAACGAGCTTCAGGTGCTGACCGAACTGTACAAGGCGACGAACCAGTCGACACAGGCGGTGATCTCGGCTGTGGGCGAAGGCATGTCGGTGGCCGCGCGCGCAACGAACCGATAAGCGAACGGCGGAAGCCCGTTCTGTCGACGGGCTTCCGTGCTCGGGCGTAAAGAGAGATTGCCGATGGACGACGCGAAGGTTATCGAGCAGATCAATCAGGTCGGCTATTTTCTGCGAAGAAAGAAGCGCTTCGACTCGGCTTTGCGAGTGTTTCAGGCCTTGCGGCGGCTCCAGCCGGAGTACGGCTATCCGCATTTGGGAGAGGCGCTCGTTCATGCCGAAGCGGGCGATTTCGCCGCGGCAAAGCTGCATCTGCAAATCGTGCTGTCGCGACAGCCGGAGAACAGCTTCGCACTGGCTTGTCTGGGGCTTGCAATGCTGCAGAGCGGGGATGGCAATTGGCGCGTTCCGATGCTGCAGGCGGCGAACACCACTGACAGTCTGGGGGGCAAACAGATGGCGCGCGAGATCCTCGCTGCGATCGACACGCGCGGCCAACCGCGTGCCGCGGCGCCAGTGTGCTCGACCGCAGGGCGCCTCAAGCGTTCCTTTTGACGATTGACGAAGGAATCTGGGATATGGAATCGATTTCTGCATTGACCCTGTCGGGTCATCGTGAATTACTGCGCACGCAGGCGCCGCGACCGCAGCCGGTGGACGCACCGATCGACTTGGCAAACACGGTCGAATCCGCGCGTGCGACGGGCCCCATCGCCGCTATTCGTCGTGCCGAGACGATGCTCGCGCGCGACGACGCGATGTTGATGCGGCACCTCGGACAAATCGACGCCGCGAAGATCGGCATCGCCAGCCTGCATCAGCTTCAAATTCGCACGATCCTCTTCAAGGTGAAACACGAGGCCGTGACGGGCATCGTCACGAACCTGAACCAATCGATCAAGACGGTTCTGAATGCAGCGTGACGACATCATCGCAAAGCGTCCGTTTCTTCGACGTTCCAGGTCGCTGTGGCTGGCGGCATTCGCCGCCGCGACACTGACCGCTTGTGGCAATGCCGCGCTGTTCGACCAGATCGGCGAAAGCGATGCGAACGAGATGCTGTCGGTGTTGGGGCGAGCGGGCATTCCCGCCGGGAAGGATCAGCGCAGCGCCGACGGATGGCGCTTGTCGGTGGCAAGCTCCGATGTCGCGCTCGCGCTCGAAATCCTGAACTCGGCAGGCTTGCCTCGCGAACGGTTCAAGAGCATCGGCGAGCTATTCCCGAAAGAAGGTTTGATCGCGACGCCTGTCGAGGAGCATATGCGCTCGATTTACGCGATCTCGCAGGAGTTGAGCAAGACGATCTCGATTATCGATGGCGTCATCTCGGCGCGTGTACATCTCAACATTCCGAAGCGCGAACCGTTGTTGCGCACTCGGCAGACGCCGACTGCCTCGGTATTCGTCAAATACCGGGCCGAGGTCAACATGCAGCAGAACACGCTCGCGATCAAGGATCTCGTCGTCGGGGCCGTCAAGGATCTCGATCGGTCGAACGTGACAGTCGCGCTGTTTCCATGGTCTCCGCAATCGGCGATGCCCGCGTCGACCGAATATGTCCAGACACTCGGCATGGCGGTTTCGCCGCGCAGCTACGGGAGATTGATGTGGCTGGTTTTTCTGCCATGGATTTTGCTCGGCGCGGGCGTGGCGGCGGGTCTCTTCGTCGTGGCGCGCTCGATGGAGCGCGACTGGCTCGGACGGATGAGCGAGGGAAAACTGAAGCGATGGCTGAAGAGAATCAGGCAATCTCATGAATGATGCGAACTTGCCGCGCGGCGTCAAACGGATGCTGTGGAATCTGAACGTGAACGTCGCGCATGATGTCCACCCGTTATGGAGGGAGCGCTCGGACCGGGCGCCCGGCACGCCTTGCGTGTCGCGTGCGGAGACTTTTTCCATGCGCCTGATCGAGCAGCATCGGCTCGGCTTCGTGAGCACGGCGCTATGGGATGACGAACTGGGCCGGATCGCTTTGCTCGACGCGATAGATCTGCGTAGGCTGGCTCGCCTCGGCTCGGCCGTCGCCATGCGAGAGTCGATTCGACTCTGCGTGTTGGGCAATGACGTCCGGCACTGCACGCGCGTACTCGGCCGCGGTTTGGTCGACCGCGTACTCGCGCTTCCATGCAGCGTCGACGCTGTGCCGCTCGGCCGCTTGAACGGAACAGGCATGACGCAGCGGCTGCCGCTTCGCCTGCTGCGGTTCCAGCGACGCATATTGCGCGCCCTGTGCGACTGCCTGCCGGATTCAGCCGCGCGGCGGGTGCGATTGAAATTTCGTCCCGGATATTTCAAGCATGCCGAACCAGTCGATGACGCGCGCAAGTGCGCGAAAGTCGTATTGGCCATGCACGAGCATGCGGACCTGAGTGCACGCGCGAAATGTATTTTAGGGTACTGAAAAACGCTGTCGGCGAGAGCGATGTGTTTTCCGCGTCGCGAGTCGTCAAGGCGGAGGCGGTTGAGGCATTGTTCGAAGCGATCGACCTGCGTAAGCGTCTCGTTGCGGACCTCGAGCAGGCACGCGTCGATCGACTGGCCGCGATTGAAGACGCGCGTCGGGACGGTTACGCACAAGGCAAGCGAGAAGCCTTCCAGACCATGGCGGAGCGCTTGCAAAACGCACACGGTTTTTTCGATCGCGCGCACGCAACCTTCGAGGCGCAATTCGCGAGCTTTGTCCGGTTGGCAGTGACGCGACTCGTTGGCCAGCTATCGGATGGCGCGAGAGTGCAGGCGGTGATTCAGCATGCGCGCGCGGAATTTGAAGAGGCGCATGCGCTGAGCGTCGTCGTGCATCCCGACGACGCATCCGCGGCGCGCGACGCGATGGCGCGCTGGCCGTCGTCGGGACGATCGGTGCTCGTGGAAGACGCGTCGATCGGACGAGGCGATTGCCGACTCGAATCTCCGTTTGCCGTAGTCGAGTACGAATGGCGCGCGCTATTCGAGGGAATTGAACGAGCGGCGCTTGAAGCCTGGCGCGATACGGAGCCGCTCGAGAAGGAGAGAGGGTGAGTTTTACTGAACAAATCGCGACGAACGCGCACGTCGAATCGCCGCAGCCGTTCGATGGCGATTTCCGGCTTCGCTGCGCGGACGTCTTGTCGCGCGTCGAATGGCACACGCTGAATCAATTGATCGCGCTGTCGTGCCGACGCATCGGTTTCAGGCCGCTTGGCGATGCGAAAAGCAACGGAACGGAGCGTGCGACGTGCCTGGTGACGGATATCGGCGGAGTGAGGATCGCCATTTATTTCGCCGGATATCGGCGTGGACCGCATCGGCGCTGGTTTGCCTTCGACAGCCTGTCGCCGGCAATGCGCGCCGAGCTATGGTCATTGCGCAATGCAGGGTTGCTCGACGCGCTCGAACAGGTGTTTGCCGCACCGGTGTCGATACACGCCGTGGCCGACGAAGCGGTTCCCGCCGGCTTGATGCGGGTTTCATTGCGTCTGGCGTGGATCGAGATCGGCTGCTGGGCTGATGCGGCGACGGCGGCGCGTGCGCTCGTGCCGACGCGCGCGCACAGGCTGCCCGCGCTGCCCGCGCTGTCCGCGCTGCCCGTCGCTTGCACGCTGAGGCTGCGCGGAGTGCGTTTGGATCGCGCCGAATACCTGGCGCTCGGATTCGGCGACATCGTCGTGATCGGACGAGAGAGCACGGGGCCGCTGCGCGGCGAGTTGGTCGCAGATGGTTTGGGCTACCGATATCCGGTGGCTTGCGAGAAGGAAGGGACGGTGATGATCGAACAAGACGAAATGACGCTCGATACGCGCAGTGCGCGCGCGGATCTGGATGATCGGCACGTGGAACTGACGGTCGTACTGGCGACTTGCCGAATGACGCTGGGTGAGCTCGCGAATTTGAGAAGCGGGCAAGTGTTGCGGCTCGCGAAGGCCGCCGACGAGATGTCGGTTGATCTTTGCTATTGCGACTCGCGTTTCGCGCAAGGCCGTCTGGTCGAAATAGACGGGTTGCTGGGCGTGCGCATCGACGCGATGAGCGTGAGCGCTGCCGCATGACCCTCGATCAGCCGCTCGACCTGCTCGCGCTGGCCGTCGCGATGAGCATGCTGCCCGCAGCCTGCGTGCTCGTCACGTCGTTTACGAAGATCGCCGTCGTGTTCGCGCTCGTGAAGAACGCGATCGGCATTCAGCAGGTGCCGTCGACGCTCGTTACGAACGCTCTCGCGCTCATCGTAACCCTGTACGTGATGGCGCCCGTGCTGAGCGACGTGGCGGCGAACGCATCGAACGGGCCTGCACGCGGGCAAAGTCGGATCGAGTGGCTCTCGGGGGCCGTGAGCGGTCCGGTTGGCGGATTCATGAAAAAGCACGTCGATCCTCGCGAGCAGGAACGCTTGATCGCCAGCGCTGCGCAAATCTGGCCGGACGCCATGGCGAAGTCCGTGAAGCCGGACGATTTCTTCATCCTCGCGCCCGCATTCGCGATTTCGGAGCTGACCGCGGCGTTCAAGATCGGTTTCGTGCTGTATCTGGCGTTCGTCGCCATCGACTTGATCGTCGCCAATATTCTCATGGCGATGGGAATGATTATGTTCTCGCCGACGATCGTGTCGATTCCGTTGAAGATCGTGCTGTTCGCCCTAGCGGACGGCTGGTCCCGGCTCATTCAGTCGCTGATCTTGACCTATCGCTAATGGATACGTTTTCGCTCGGGCACGCAGTCGAGCAGGTGATGGCGTCGGTCGTGATCGTCAGCGGGCCCGTGGTGCTCGCGGCCCTCGTGGTCGGCGTGCTCGTGGGCATCGCTCAGGCCGTGACTCAGGTCCAGGATCAGTCGATCGGATATGGCGTCAAGATTGCGGTCGTGCTGTTCATTCTCGCGCTCTTCGGCAAGTGGATGGCCGTCGAGATGCTCGCCGCGTTCGAGCGCGGCTTCGAATGGATTCCGCAAATCGGTTCGGGGAGCGCCGGCACGTGAACGGGCTGGACGATCTCGAGAAGGCGATCGCCGTGCTGGCGTTGATGCTGCCGCGCGGCTACGGATTGCTGCTCGCGATTCCGCCGTTGATGAAGGCGGGGCACGCGTGGACGATGCGCTTGCCGATCGCGCTCGCGCTCGCGTTGCCGTCGCTTCCGTTCGCCTATCACATGATGCCGAGCGCGCTGCCGGCCGGTCAGATCGCATTCGTGGCCGTCAGGGAGTTCGCACTGGGCGTTCTGACCGGCATGTTTTTCCTGCCGCTCTTCTCAGTGCCGCGGGCGGTCGGAACGTTCGTCGATCAGCAAGCGGGCCTGATGTCGGTGCAATTGTTCGACCCGACCTCTACCGAACGATCCGCGACGGTTTTCGCCGACGTGTTCGAGCAAAGCGCGCTCTTCATGTTCGTCGCGTCCGGAGGATTCGGCGCGCTCGGTGAACTGTATGCAATGTCGCAACGCTTTTGGCCGGTGACGGAAATGAATGCGCCGCCGATCGCTGATGTGACCGACATCGCAAGGCAAGGCTTCAACGCGATGGTGGATACGGCGATTCGTCATGCAGGGCCGTTCGTTGCGACGTTGATTCTGGTCGAATACGGAATCGGCCTGATCGGGCGCGCCGCGCCGCAATTGAACATTCTGACGACGTCGGTCGCGATCAAGCTGGTTTTCGCGTTGGTCTTGATCGCGATCGTCGGTCCGGGGTTTACCGATGCGTTCGTCGACGCGTTTCATGAAGCGCAGGCGTTCGCCGCGCAGTTTCTTCGTCGGGTGGAAGGGACATGAGCGAGAAGACCGAACAGCCGACCGAAAGCCGGCTGCGCCAGGAGAGGCGGGCGGGGCGGATCTCCAAGTCCCGCGATCTGACTCAGGCCGTCGCTGGCGCAGCGTGGCCGCTTGCGCTTGCGTTGTCGTTCGACTTCGTGTTCGGGGCGGCGGTGCGAGTGCTGCACGGCTTGTTCGAGCTGATCGGCGAAGAAAGGCTGCCCGATTCCGTGCGAATGGATTTCGCGATGAGCAGGGTGATCGTGCCGACCATCGCATTGAGCGTCGGTGTGGCTGCGGCGGGAGCGGCAATCTCGATCGCGCTCGAACTGATGCAGACGAAAGGCCTGCTGAGCATGAAGCCCGTGACGCCGAACTTCGGCAAGCTGAATCCGATCAATCAGCTCAAGAGCATTTTTTCTCTGCGCACGCTCGTCGAACTGGCGAAGAATCTCGTCAAGGTCGCGGCGGTCGGGGCGTGCACGCTCGTGGTGATTCGCGTCGCGCTGCCGGATCTGGCCGCCGTCGCAACTGTCGATTTACCGTCGACCCTGAATTTGACGACGAGCCTGCTGTTCAGGATCGCGACGGCGTCGATCGCCGTGCTCGTCGCGCTCGCGGTGATCGACGTGGGCTATCAGCGGTACGAATACATCAAGGGTTTGAAGATGACGAAGGACGAAGTGAAGCGGGACTACAAGCAGCAGGAGGGCGACCCGCTCGTCAAGGGAGAAAGGCGACGGCAACACGCCGAACTGGCCGATCGATGACACGGCATGGGCAAAACGACTGGAGCGAAGACGATGGCGGACGAACAATACGGACGGCGGCTGCAACGCGCGCTCGGGCGGCACGTGGACAGCATTCCGATCGTCTCGGTGTTAGGCGTGCTCTGCCTGATTATTTTTCCGCTGCCGATTCCGATCCTGGATGTCGCGCTTGCGCTGAACCTCACAGCATCGGTGCTGATCCTCGCATTGAGCGTGTACATTCCGCATGCGCTGCATCTATCGACATTTCCGACGCTGCTGCTCGTAGCGACACTGTTTCGCCTCGGATTGAACATTGCAACGACGCGTCAGATCCTGCTGAACGGCTACGCGGGCGACATCATCACGACGTTCGGTAAGCTGGTCGTCGGCGGGGACGTCGTCGTAGGCTGCGTGGTCTTCATCATCATCGCGATCATCCAGTTCGTCGTCGTTGCGAAAGGCGCGGATCGCGTCGCTGAAGTGGGCGCGCGCTTTTCGCTCGATGCGTTGCCCGGCAAGCAAATGGCGATCGACGCGGATTTGCGCGCGGGCATGATTAGCAAGGCCGATGCGTTGGAGCGCCGGCGGCAGCTCGAGCAGACGAGCCAGTTTTACGGCGCGATGGACGGCGCAAGCAAATTCGTCAAAGGGGATGCGATTGCCGGTTTGCTGATCGCAATCGTCAACGTGGTGGGCGGAATCGTGATCGGCACGGCGGTCAATGGTCATGCGCTTGCGGACACCGCCCGCCTGTATACGGTGTTGACGGTCGGCGACGGCCTGGTGTCGCAGATTCCATCGCTCCTGATTTCGTTTGCCTCAGGCATCCTGATTACGCGCGTCGCGTCGATCGACAGCGCGACCGCAGTCGGTGCGGATATCGGCACGCAGATCGCGAGCCAGCCGCGAGCGATTTTCGCGGCGGCGATCGTGGCGGCCGGCTTCGCGCTCGTTCCCGGCTTCCCGGCGATGGCGTTTCTTGGTCTGGCCGCTGCGCTTGCGCTGCTGGCTGCGTTGATTCCGCGGCTGAACGTCATGAGAGGCGGCAGTGCATCGGCTCGCCAGCATTGGGCGCGCCGGGACGGCGGCGCGAACGCGGTCGTCGACGGCGATCTCGGCGTATCGGTGCCGTTGCGTGTGCGACTCGGCCTCGATCTCTTCCATCGGCTGAGGCCGCTTGAACTCGATCGTCTGCTGCTTGCGCTGAGGGAGCGCTTCAGGGAAAGCGGCGTGCCTTATCCCGGACTGACACTTTCGGCCGATCCTGCGCTGCCGGCATACGGCTATGCCGTGGATGTCGACGAGGTTCCCATCGCGGCCGATCAACTGGAACTCGCATCGGATGACGTCGAGCGCGCGCGGCGGATGCCGCTTGACGTCCTGGCCGGACGGCATCGCGCGGACGACGAGAAGCCCGTTGCGCTCGAGGCGGCGCTCGTCGAGCGGATCGGCGAGGCGATTTGCTCGAGGCCGTGGCGTTTCCTCGGCATTCAGGAAGCGAGCTATCTGCAGGATGCGCTATCCCGGCATTATCCGCAGCTCGTCAACCTGCTCGCCGAGCGGATTCATCTATTCGTCTTTCGTGACGTGCTCGTCGAGCTGCTCAGATCCGGCATCGCGATTCGCAACACGCGCGCGATTGCAGAGGGGTTGACGAAGGGCTGTGCGCAACCAAACGACATCGATGGCCTCGTTTCGTCGGCGCGGCAAGCTTTGTCGAGTCAGATCTCGAATCAGTGGGGCGGTGCGGAGCACTGCATTCCGATCGTCGTGCTGGCCCCCGAATTGGAAGCGATATTGAGGCAGAAGTTGATCGTCACCGGGCAGGGAAAGTTTCTCGATCTGCAGGTCGACGAACAACATCTGTTTGTCCAACGGGTGGTCGACGGGATGAAGGAAGCCTGGTGCGAGCAGCGCGGCGCAGTACTCGTGACCGGTCAGGATCTGCGCCGCTCGGTCGAGATGTTGGTGGCTGGCGGAGGAGGACGCATGACGGTGCTTGCGGTCGAGGAGATTTCGGACGAAATCGAGTATCGGGTGCTGCATACGATTTGCGTCACCGAGCTCGAGCAGCCTGGAGCTTGCATGAGCGGCAGCGTCGAAGGATTCCGCGAATGAGCGACGCCGGATACGAATCGCTTGGCGCGTCGTTCGAGCGGCGCCTGAATCGTGCGCTGCGGGGCCGGCGATTCGGCAGGCTCGTCGAAGTGACGGGGGCGCAAGTCAAGGTCGCGGGCGTCGATCTGCGCGTCGGTCAGCTATGCGAGCTGTCGCGTTCCGGAAGTGATGAGCGCGTACTGGGCGAGGTCGTCGGACTGACGCGCGAAACCGCGCTCGTCACGCTGCTGGGCGACGTGGCGGGACTCGGTACTTCGACGCTCGTGCGACCGTGCGTGGACAGCCATCGCGTCTGCGTCGGCGCAGGTTTGCTCGGGCGCGTGCTGGACGGGTTGGGGCGGCCGCTCGACGGCGGTCCGGCACTCGATGGCATGGCCGCGCGTCCGAGTGCGGCGGCGCCTCCTCCGCCGTTGACCCGGCCCTTGATTCGGGCGATTCTGCAGACCGGCGTCCGGGCGATCGACGGATTTCTGACGATGGGGCGCGGGCAGCGCATTGGCATATTCGCCCCGGCGGGCACCGGGAAAAGCACGTTGCTCGGCATGATGGCGCGCAATATGGCTTCCGGGACCGTGTGTGTCGTTGCGCTGATCGGGGAACGGGGGCGCGAGGTGCGCGAGTTCCTGGACGAGATTCTCTCGGTGACGCAACGGCAAAGCACAGTCGTCGTCGCAGCGACGTCGGATCGACCGTCGATGGAGCGCATCAAGGCCGCATATACAGCAACGACGATTGCAGAATATTTTCGCGACGAAGGGTACGACGTGCTGCTGCTGTGCGATTCCGTGACGCGTTTCGCGCGCGCGATGCGCGAAACCGGGCTGGCGGCCGGGGAGCCCGCGGTCCGGCGCGGCTATCCGCCGTCCGTATTTGCCGCGCTGCCTGGCCTTGTCGAACGGGCGGGCCCGGCGAAAAACGGAAACATCACGGCGTTGTACACGGTGCTATTGGAAGACGCCGAGATAACAGACCCGATCGGAGAAGAGATTCGCTCGCTGCTGGACGGACATATCGTGCTGTCTCCCAAGCTGGCGAGTGCCGGACATTATCCGGCGATCGACATACGAAGCAGCATCAGCCGTGTGATGCCGCAGTTGGTCGACTTCACGACGGCAAGGGCGGCGGCCCGATGTCGCGAATGGATCGCGCGCTACGACGATGCCGAATTGCTGCTGCAAATCGGCGAATATCGCGACGGGGGCGATCCGGTATTGGATAGTGCGATTGCGGCGCATGGCGATCTGACCGGCTTTCTCAAGCAAGGCACGCGGGAATCCGTAGCGATCGAGGAAACCACGATGCGTTTGCGCGACATTGCACAGCAGTACGCGGGAGCGGGCGATTGAACCCGATCGATCATTCGAGGCGGCGCGCGTGAGCGAGAAATCGAAAGTGCTGCTTTCGATGAGCCGGGTGACCGGCATGCGAAGCGAGCGGACGAGGAATGAACTCGCGGGAACGCTACGCGCGCTTCGCGCGATCGACGACAAGATTGCCGCGTTGCGGCAGCGGTTCGGCAAGCTTGTCGCGATGCAGCGAAACTGGATGCGCGCCGTGCCCGAAAATGCGGGCAGGCTGGCCGGCACGTCCGACGAGATGCGCATGCCGCTGAAGTGGATCGAGCAGCAGATCTTCGAGACGTTGGACGCAGAGCGCGAGCTCGAGCGGGGAAAAGCGGCATTGATCGAGGCGCGCGATGCCCAGAAGCGTGCGATGCTCAAGCACGACGAATTGGGAAACGTTTACCGGATGAGGCGCGCCGCTCTCGGAAAATGGCGGGAGGCGGCAGCCGAAGAGGACCACGAACATGCCGTCGCACGGCGCGGCCGCTAAGGCGCGCTGCTGCGCGGCCCGAGCATCGCGCATGCCGAGTCGCCGGTCGGGCGATTCGCGAAATCGATCCCGTTTCGGGACCTTTGTACGTACAACTTTCTAGACTCAGTGAGGCGGATGATGGAAATTTTGTTTCGAAAGCATGGATGGCGCCCGGCGATGGGCGTACTGTCGTCGTGTCTGGCATTGACTGCGTGCACCGGCGTGTCCGAGGCCGTGCGTGGCGGCCTCTCTCCGGACGGCGCACAAGAGACGCGCGCGCAATGCCGAGCGGATGCCTTGCCGGACGACGCGCTGCAAGGGAAAACCGAAGCCGAAGCGGTAACGCTGCTGTCGGGTTGTACCTGGCGAATCGGGGAAAGGGACGGAAAGGCGCTGCCCGGAACGATGGACTATCAGGCGCAGCGGCGGACCTTGGGAATCGAGAAGGGCAAGGTCGTCTGGGTAAGGCGCGGTTGAATTCCATTCGACGGCGTCGCGTTGCTCGAGGCCCTGGGTTTGATCTTGCCTTCCGTCGCGGCGCCTGCCTGGGCGACGTCCCGTTTCTGCCGGAAGATCGCGCCGGCGATTATCCGTTAGCAATCCGCTCACCTTCTACGCCTTACGCAAAGTCTTGCGCGCCATCCACAGGTTGTCCGGCGCAAACAACGTGGTGATCTGGGCGACGTTCTTCATCAAGCTCCAGTAGCGCGTCTTCATATAGCAGAACTGGCGCTTCAGGACGCGAAACGGATGCCCGACCCTGGCACGGATGCTGCCTTCCGAGGATAGCTCACGGCATCATCAAATCCAGGGCTTTTGCAAACCTTCCTTAACAGCAACTGTGCGTATTTTTGAAACCGTCTCTAACGCACAATTTCGTATGGAACAGTCTTTAACCTCAGCACGCGTGCAGCGGCAAGCCGGTGATTGCCGTTAACGATTTCGAATTTGGTTTCCCCTTCCAAGGAAACAATTTTTACCTGAACTGGTTCAATGCGCACTCCTTTTTTTATTGCTTCGATTACGCTCCCGTAACGCTTCCCATCCAGCGATTCACGGCTCTGAGCAAATTTATCGATCGGTGCGTATTTCTGATCTGGATTTCCGGTTCTCCATGTATAAATTTCATGATAATTATAAGTCTCGGTGGGATACCAAGTCTCATTTGATTCGATGGAGATGTAAGCTTTATCATCCAGATCATAAATCAGATATGTCTTTTCGCCGGTTTTCGACGTATGAACTCGCACATCCAGAGAATCTTCAAATGTCTCATTAATTTTCTGAACTAAATCATCGTTCAGATCGTCCTTCGATTGACGATTCCAAGTTTCTCGGGATAACGATTCCGGCTCTCGCTCGGCGGGTAGATGGGCTCCGCCAGTTGGCTCGGGCGCCACACCTGAATCCTGGATCACCGCGCCACTCTCTCCACCTGACAAGCCACCACCTTCATTGAGTTCGATCTGTGGCCTCACAGGGGACGGCCGCGCACTAATTTTAGTCGGGGCGCCGGATTTTGGTGGAATCAACGGTGTGTTCTCGAAGGAAATCGAAGACGATCGCGATGCAGCGAGGGACGGGCGTGGTGACGGGATGGTGGACGGACGCGGCGATGGACGGACCGGAATTGGCCTGACACTGGGGCCCCCTCCTATCGGCCCACCAGCAGCAAAAGTAAAAATCAGTTCTAATACAATGTCCCACGGCGATCTACGAGACTCCTGAGGATCGACTGGATAACCCGCCGCCATTCTTCGTTTTTGATAGTCTGAATAGCTTTCGTTAATATGCCGTATAGGTTCTTGCAGCGCCCGCGGCCTTCTGTTCGATCGTTCATTTTCGTATTTTGTCAGTCGATCGACAGTTGCGTCTGAATGGCCGGTGCGGAACACCTGTGAATTTGCGACCGGAATGACGTCGGCCGATATGGGTTCACCTGCGCCTCGAACATCCGTACTGTCATGAATCGGAAGTGTGAGCGACCCAAGAGGCTTGGAATTAACTGATGTCATTCTGCCCTCCATGCAATGGATGGTTCTCATCGAATTCTGGAAGCCATCCCGGTAGCGAAAATCGGCAGAGACACAATATGAGGTTTCTCGTGCGCAGCAAATAGGACTGGCACGAAAATCATCTATCGAAGACGGCGAATGGATGCTCGGAGACGAGGCGAATGGAACGAAGCATTTCTGTCGCCGCGCTCGAAGTGGGCGAACTCTGCGCAACGACGCGATGTGACAAGCCAGATCGAAAGTCGAACAACTCCAAGTCAACCTGCCGCGTCGCCAGCGCGTCGCGTGGCTACGGGAATAGCGGCAACCTGATGACGAATTCGGTGCCGCGTCCGAGTACGCTGGACACGTGAATCGTTCCGCCGTGGCGCTGAATCACTGCTCTGACGAACGGCAGACCCAGGCCGACGCCCCCATCGATATCGTGCTGACGCTCGGCCTGATAGAACGGCTCGAACAAATGCTGGAGCGTGTCATCCGACATGCCGATGCCCTGATCGTTGATGTGCAGCGCGACGTGACGATCGTTGGTTTCCTCGATCCGCACGCGAATTTCCGTTTGATGAGCTGAATATTTGATGGCGTTGTCCAGCAAGTTGACGATGGCGCGCACCAACATGTCCGGGTTTGCGCGGATCAGCAAAGTATCGGCGCTCACTTCGGGGCCATGCAGCTTAATGGCCTTTCGCTCTGCCGCAAACCAGACCTGATCGATTGCGTCGCGAACAATGTCCGCGGGAGCGATCGGCACAAACGTGTCTTTTTCCAGCCGCTCCGCACGCGCGAGCTGCATGAACTCCTTGGCGATCCGAAGCGAATAGTCAGCATACCGGCGCAAGTTCCGCAGGAATTCGTGATCGTGTTGCGTCGCATCGGCCACGGCGGTTTCGGCGCTGCGCCGCTCGATCAGCATGAGGATCGTCGTTAGCGGACTGCGCAGATCATGTGCGACGTGGCGCAGCATTTCTTTATCGTACGCGACGTAGTTTTTCGCGTCAGCAAGGTCGATGAGGCTGATGAGTTGCGACGCGGGCCAAGCGTTCGTTTGTCCGTGCTTGTCGGCTGCTTCGGCAAGCGGTTCGCAAAGCAGGACGTATTCCCGGCTCCGCCATACGATTTCGCGAGGTGTGCCCGGCGCAGCATGCAGCGCAGCGTCGATTTTTTGCTTGAGCATGTTGAGCGGAGCCGTTCGTTTTTTCAATGAGCAGTCAGCGGCGTCTGAAGCGTCGGGAAGCAACAGGTTGTTTGCCTTGTCGTTGCGCACCGCGAGCCGACCCTCGAGCTCGAGAAAAACCGGATAGGGCAGCCGATCGATCATGCTCACATAGGTGCGTTGCCATAAGCGGATTTCGTGGATCATGCTTTCTATGTGACGCAGTTCGCCATGTGCCGCGAGCGCCGGGATCGACGTCAGTTTGGTGACGTCGGACGATTGAATCGACGCGAGAACCGTATTGAGCTCGGACACTTCGCGACGCAGCAGCATGAGGGTACGGTGATGGCGCACTGACGCAAAAAAGCCGTAGATCAATATGCACACGACCGGCAGAAAGCCAATGGGCAGCCAGACATGAAACAACAGCAGCCCGAGAGCAATTGCGAATATCAGCGGAACCCAGGCGAGCGCGGCCAAGTGCATCGCACGCCCCGGCACGACAAAGCAGATGAGCGCGATGCCGATCGTAATGACGAATTGGATCGCCACCTCGGCCGGATAGGCTATTTTCCGCGTGAGACTGCCGGACGCCACCGCTTCCGTAATCAGTGCGTCGAGTTGCACGCGCGATATCGCTTCTGAATGCAGCGACGACGTTTGATAGGTACCCTCGCCTAGCCAGGCTTCGTGTCCGACGAATACGATCTTGCCGGCGAACGCGTCGCCGGGAATGCGCCCTTGCACGACGTCGAGATAGGAATATTGCCGCGTCGCTTCGACGGGCGGCATCACGATCGACACTGCCTGAACGCGTTCCGCATCGACCGACGGCGCATACGGTTCCAGGTAGTCCTCGAACGGGACGGGCGCTTCGATACGCGCGACGCGCAGCGCATCGAGTGCAATATGCGAGATGGTTCCGCTCGCAGTGCGAATGTACGGCACGAAGCCCGTCACGACGCCATAGTGGCCGATCGTAACGTCGCGCTGGCTGATCGCGGCAGCATGATCGGCCAGCGCGCGCGGCAGCGGCAGGACCGGATTGCCCGAGACGTCGGTGGCGTTGCTGGGCCGTACCAGAATGACCTGCGGATGATCTTGCATGCCTCGTTCGAGGCTGCCGTAATCCAAGCCGGGCGCAAGGGGCAAATCCAGCACGATGCTCCGGGCAAGACCCATTCGATCGAGCAATGCCTTCGAGTAGGCCGGCAAGTTGCGTGCGCCGAGCGCTGTGAGCGTGGGTTCGTCGATGTTGACGACGACGATGTCGCCGGTTGGTTTGTGTGCGACCATGCGCGCCATCAAGTCGAACAGAACGCGGTCGAGCGTGCCCGACACGACTCCGCCTGCGGGATACGAGCCCAGCAGCGCCAGCGCAAACATCGCGAACATGAATACGATCGGGCCGCTTCCGAGCGCCGCGAAGAAGTTCAGTAGCTTTCGCACGCGGCAATTCTTCGGAATAGCGACCGCCGCACACGCGGCGGCGGAGCAGAGAACAATCGTGCGGCCGCGCTAAGTGGTCCGTTTCTCATCGCTTCCCTGGCCGCGGATCTGTTCCAGCCGATAGCCATATCCGTAGATGGCGGTTATCACGACCCCGTGGCGTGCGCCGAGCCGGAGGAGCGTGCGTAATTTGCTGATATAGGTCGAGAGCATCGCTTCTTGACTGCGATTGCCTTTTGCCGATTCTTCCAGTTTGGCATCCGAATCGGTGCTCCAAATTTTCTGAATGAGCGCCTTCTTGGTGACGATCCGGCCTAGATTCGAAAACAGTAATTGAGCAAGCCTGAATTCCCGTTCGGGCAGATCGATCGATTGGCTGCATAGCGTGATGACTCGCGAGCCCCTCAATTCGTAGTCTCCGGCTTTGATGACCGGTTCGGCCGGAGCCGCGGGATAGTAGCGGCGCAATTGCGCGCCGACGCGGGCGATCAGGATATTTTCAGTGACGGGCTTGACCAGATAATCGTCCGCGCCGTGCTCGAGGCCGTAGACGACGTCGGCTTCTTCGTCATGCTGAGTGACGAGCACGATCGGCATTGCGTGCGCGATGCGTTCGCGAGTTCGTTGCAGGACGTCGATTCCGGACGCGCCCGGAACGTCCCAATCGAGGAGCAACATGTCGAATGGTTGTTGCTCGATGAGATCGAGAAAGCGATCGCCGTCGTCGCAGGCAGCCGTGTCGTAACCGGCTTTTTCCAGCCAGGCTGCGAGCGTCTTGGCTTGATTGACGTCGTCTTCGAGGATCGCAATGCGTTTTCTGAATTCCGTTTGCATGGACGAGCCCGTGATCGTAACTGGGGTTAGGTGATCTTTTGAAAGGTTATTGTTAGAAAATCGAACGGAAGCAAACTGCATGATAGTTGCATAAATGAATATTAATTCGCGACGACTTTTATGCAAGCTCGTCGGCGCTGATGAAATCGCCAATAAGCAAATCGGAAAAGATCACGCGGACGTTTTTTGACGTTCATGCCGTCTGAGGCGGCTATCGGAAGACGGCACGGCAGATCTTTCGATGCGCCTCGTTTCTTTTTATCTGGCCGGCTCTCGGAGACTCCGAATGAAAATGTCCGCAACTTCATGAACGAGACATTGCCGCCGGAAAGGCATGATGCCCGCGGCGCGTGTCACGAAGCGGTTGCGCTGATTGAGCAAGCGAGCTTCGTGTCGACGGCATATTTGATGAGATCGATGTTCCGCTTGATGCTCATCTTGCGCATGGCGTTATTTTTTTGTGAGCTGATCGTTTGTTTGCTGCGACGCAGGCGAGCGGCGATTTCGTTGATCGTGAGACCGGACACGAAAAGCCGCACGACTTCCAGTTCACGAGGCGTCAATGCGAGACCGCGGCTCGAGGTCGGGGCGTCCGTCTTGCTCTCCCGAACAATCGAGGCGATGACCGGCGAAAGATAGGCTTCTTCAGACTTGGCCGCGCGCACGGCGGCCGGCATTTCGTCGGCATGGTCTCGCTTGCTGAAGATGCATGAAATGTGTTTCGACAACAGTGAGCGAATCACGCCGGGATTGTCGATTGCCGTGAACACGACGAGGCCGACACCGGGATGGCGGCGTCGAATCAACGACAACATCGCGATGCCGTCGCTGTATTTTTCACAGCCGGAGGACATCGTGTAGTCGGAGATGACGACGTCGCACTCGCGTCGTGTCAGCATGTCGACGAGATCGCCCGGACTCCGTGCGGTGCCGACCACCTGTATGTTCGGATCACGTTGGAGCTCATATGCGAGCCCGGAAATCATGACGGGCTGGCTGTCGGCAATGACGACTTTGGTCGGGGGTGAACGCACGGATGTTCCTCGCTATGGAAACGGTGCTGCGGTATAGGACTCCTCAAGCGGCGCTGCCATCGCGCTGGGACAACCTGGACGTTGTCGCAGCCGCGGTTCCCAACACGGGGTGGACAGCGCGGATGCACCGGTAATGACGATGACGCCATTCTCATCGGGGAACTCGGATAGGGGAAATATTCTGGACGTTTGTTAAATTCGGTGGCTGATCATGAAGAACGCAGCCGCCCCGGCCGGACGTTCAATCGCTTTTGGCGTCGAACGAGTGCGTTTCGATTCGCTCGTCAGGCCGTTGCGGGCCGGCGCCCGCAACGGATAAAGGGCTCAAACGGCGGCGCTTCGAACAGAATTCGCCGCGAATTGAACGACGCTGGACGAATGCCGATTCATCTAACGAATGCCGACTCCCAAATGGCTGCCGTAGAAATAGTTATGTCCCTCCAGCCCGGTTGCGATGTTTTTTATCTTGGGGTATCCGGGGGTAGGTTTATTTTAGGCTCATCGAGGAATTCCGGGGAACGCGGCGCGGATTTTGAGGAAGAAGTATTCCTCGTCGCGGTACCCGTAAGCGCGACGCTTGATGACCTTGATGGTGTTGTTGATGCCTTCGACGACGCTGGT
>NZ_LOWC01000057.1:0-17993 GCF_001522845.1 Burkholderia sp. BDU5
CTCGCGCTTCGACAAACTCGATCTGATGTTCATTGCCTTTATCAACTTCGCCCTGATTGTCGAAGCCCTTCGATAGTGTGAACACGCCCTAGAGGAGCGGTTGTGCTCGCCGGCAGGCCAACCCGACGCCTGCATGAAACGGCGATGGCAGTCGAACAGTTCCGCTCCCCCGACCGCCGCCGGGAAATTCAACTCGCAAACAGCATAGCACGTCGGCCGGCCCGCGCCCGGACGATCAGCCGGCGACCAGCTTGACCAGCTTCAGCCCGGCCGGCAGAGATTCCCCAAACGCGCGCCCGGTATCCGCGTTGTCGAGCGTCACGACCTCGCGCACCATTTGGCTCCACGCAGCCGGCGCATTCACGGACGCGAGCCGGCGCACGACCTTGTCGCGCACGTCGAGCGTCAAGTCGTTCGAACGGTCGCCTGTCATGCGCGCGATCTGTACCGCGGCGAATGCGGCCGGCTCGACCTTCTTCCAGTCGACCGCGAGGATCGCGTCCAGCCAGCGGCTCGCCACGTCGGGCGGCACGACGCCGTGCGCGCTGCCGTACAGCGGCCGCCGCGCGCCGATGCGTCCGATCGCCCACCAGCACTGGTGATTCTCCGTCGGCCGCTGCAACCGCGCGAGCAACCGTTCCCCGAGATCGATCTTGCGATCGACGGCGACGCGCTCCAGCGACGCCGCGAGGCGGACCATGTCCATATCGCCGATCTTCGCGGGATCGAACGGCAGCTTCGGCCGCTTCGCGCCCGCGGCCTCCTGCAGCCAGGCCATCGCGTCGAGCGCCTGGCGCTGCGCCTCCTCGACGAGTCCGCCCGCCGCGCGGCGCCACAGCGTCCACCATTCCGACCAGACTCGCCCTTCGTTCACGTACTGGATGCCGTCGTCGAACAGCGTCCAGAGCTGCGCGACGCGCCAATCGTCGAGCGGGTAGCCGAACCCCGGCCGCACGCAATAGCCGGCGAGATTCAGCCAGACGCGCTCATGATCCGCCGAGCGCCGTCGCCGGCCGACGCGCGCCCACAGCGCGCCGAACAGTTCGCGGAGGAGGGCGATGTCCCAGTTCTCGCGCGGGCCGAGCAGTTGCTCGAGCTGCGCGCGCAGACGCCGGACCTCCTTCGGATCGACGTTCGCGAGGCGCGCGCCGAACGAGCGGTCGATCAGTTCGACCGCCTTGTCGAGCGACGGATGAGACGGCGCGTCGGCCGCCCCGTCTTCGGCACGCTCGCGCCGCAGCTGGAATTCGAGCAGCCACCGTTGCGACGGGTCGTCCGTCGCGATGCAGTGCATGTCCAGCGTGCCGACCTCCGTGAGCGACGTCGTCAGCTTGACCCGCCGCTCGCGCGATCCGCCCGCGTCCTGCTGCTGAACGACGGTCGCCACGGGCGGCAGGCGGACGAAGTCGCCCGCTGAGAGATCCACGAGCTCGCCCGGGCGCCACGCGTTGTCGGCGACAGTCGACGCGAGATGGAAACGCACCGGATGCCCGAGCCGCAACACGAACACGCGATCGTCGAGATGCACCTCATGACCCTCCGCGGTGCCGCGCGGCAACACGCACACGCCTCGCGACGCCTGAGCATCGTCGTCGACGACGAGAAAGTAGCTGCGCGGCGAGCCGCCGCCGATTCGCGGCGCCTGCCCGGCGCGCGCGAGTCCGTATGCGACCGCGCCCCGCGCGACGGCCACGTCCGGATGATCGTTTTGCAAGACGTGCAATGGCTGTCGGCGCCAGTCGCCGAGCACGTCCGCAAGGCGGTCGGCGAGCGCCTTCGAGCGGAACACGCCACCGTTGAGCAGCAGCGTATCGGGTATCGGCAGCGTCGGATTCGCCGCGTCCGGCGCGCCGAGCGCATCGCGCGACTGCGCGGCGAGCCGATGCAGGAACGCCGCGATGTGCCGCGTGACGGCCGGGTCGGCGGCGTAGGGCAGGCCGAACTCGACGAGCGCGGCCCGCGGCTTGCGCGGCAGGTCGTCCGGACCGCTGGCGGGAAAGAACCCGTCGACGACGATCCGCTCGACCTCTTCCCGGCTCAGTTCCGTCTTGCGCGCGCCGCCGACGAGCCGGGCGCCCGAGCCGAGCAGCGTGACGCCGACCGTGTCGGGCGGGGCCGCATCGAGCAGGCGTTCCTTCGCCGTTCGGCATCGCTCGACGAGCTGGGACAGACTCGCGGCCGACAGACGCGCGTCGTCCTGCGTGAGACGCGTCTCGGCGAGGCGCGCGAGCGCGAGATCCATGTTGTCGCCGCCGAGCATCAGGTGATCGCCGACGCCGATGCGCGTCAATTGCGGCTCGCCGTCCTCGACGTGCACCTTGATCAGCGTGAGGTCGGTCGTCCCGCCGCCGACGTCGCACACCAGCACGAGCCGCGTTTGCTCAAGCGATTCGCGCAACGTCGTCTGATGATGGAACAACCAGTCGTAGAACGCGGCCTGCGGCTCTTCGAGCAGGCGCAGCGCGGGCAGTTGCGCGATCCGCGCGGCTTCGAGCGTGAGCGCGCGCGCGCCGTCGTCGAACGACGCAGGCACGGTGAGCACCACGTCCTGATCTTCGAGCCGCGCATCCGGGAAACGGCTGTTCCACGCGGCGCGCACGTGCGCCAGATAGCTGGCGCTCGCGGCCACCGGCGACACCTTGCCGTTGGCGTCGGTCGCGCCCCACGGCAGGATCGGCGCGAGTCGATCGACCGATGCATGCGACAGCCAGCTTTTCGCGCTGGCCACGAGCCGGCCCGGCACCTGCGCGCCCAGCGAGCGCGCGAGCGTGCCGATCACGGCGGGCGGCGGCGCGCCGACGGCTTCGCTGCCTTCGGCGTCGCGCCACGGCAGCCGCAGATCGCCGGGCGCGAATTCGCCCGCTGCCGGGTGATAGCGCGCGGACGGCAGCAGCGGCCGCGCGCCGACCTCGCCGGGCGCGACGAGCTGGTCGACGTCGAACACGCGGATCGCATCGCCGCCCGTCTCGACGTACGCGACGACGGTATTGCTCGTCCCGAGATCGATGCCGACAATGAACGGTTTCATCGGTCAGGCATTCGCGCCGCCGCGCACGTCGAACTCCACCTTCCAGCGCTCGTTCGTGCCGCTTTGCAACGCCTCGAGTTCCAGCGTGCCGGCCTCCGTGACGCGCGCGTGCAGCTTCACCGGCACGATTTCACCGGGCGTGCGCCCCTCGGGCGGCAGCGTGGCCTCGATCTCCTCGAGCTCCTGCAATTCGTCCGGCGACCAGAAGTCGAGCAGCGTGCCGACCTGATCCTGGCGGCGCACCGACGAACCGAAGAAGCGGAAGTGCACCGGCTCGCCGACCACGAGGCCGAATTCCTGGTGCGGCAAGGCGGCGTCCGTGCCTTCCTCCATGCCGAACGGCGCGACGCACAGCGCCTGGATCGGCGGCTCGAGGCCCGGCACGGCCGGCATCGCCGATTCGATCGCGATGTAATACGCGCGGGCCGTGCCGCCGCGAATGCGCACGCCCTTGCCGCGCTTCACGTAGCCGTAATACGCGGCGCCGCGGGCCACCGCGAGGTCGAGATCCGCGCCGCCCAACAGACGGGCCGCCGCCGCGCCGTCGGCGGCGAGCCAGCCATTCAGCGTGTCGAGAATGCGCTCGACGAGCAGCGGCGACTTGAATACGCCGCCGTTGAACAGCACCGCGGTCGGATGCAGGAAGCTCGCCGCGCCGTCTTGCGCGTGCTGCAGTCCGTCGAGCTCCGCGAGCGCGGCGACCTGCCGGCCGAGGAAGGCCGCGAGATGCCGCGTGATGCCGGCGTCCTGCGCATAGGGCAGGCCGAGCTGCGTCAGGCCGGCGCGCGTGCGGCTCACGGGCCGCGTCGACGCGTCGACTTGCGGAAAGAAGCCTTCGAGGATCGTTTGCGTCAGTTCGGCGCGAGTCAGCTCGGTGCGGATCGAGCCGCCGATCAGCTTCGAGCCGCGGCTCGGCACGACGAGCGGCACCGCATCCGTCGCCGGATCGCTCAGCAGCGTTTCCTTCGCGCTGCGGCACGCGTAGGTGAGGGCGCGCAACTGCCACGGATCCGCCTGCGTGCCTTGCCCGGCGAGCTTGCGCGCGACGACGTGGGCGAGCGCCAGGTCCATGTTGTCGCCGCCGAGCAGGATGTGCTCGCCGACCGCGACGCGATGCAGCTCGAGGTTGCCGTCGCGTTCGACGACCGCGATCAGCGACAGGTCGGTCGTCCCGCCGCCGACGTCGACGACCAGGATAATGTCGCCGACCTTCACCTCCTTGCGCCACGCGCCGCTGCTTTTCTCGATCCAGCTATAGAGCGCCGCCTGCGGCTCCTCGAGCAGCGTCATGCGCGCGTAGCCAGCCGCCTGCGCGGCCTCGGCCGTCAATTCGCGCGCGGCCGGATCGAACGAAGCGGGAATCGTGACGGTGATGTCCTGCTGATCGAACGGCGCGTCAGGATGCGCGTGGTTCCATGCTTCGCGCAGGTGGGTCAGATAGCGCACCGAGCTTTCGAGCGGCGACACGCGCGCGACTTCCGGCGGCGCGTCGCTCGGCAGGATGCCGGCGCGACGGTCCACGCCCGGATGGCACAGCCAGCTCTTCGCGCTCGACACCAGACGAATCGGCGTGCCCGCGCCGCGGCTGCGCGCCAGTTCGCCGACCGCGAAATCGCGCTCGGCCGCCCACGGCAACGCGAGATCGCCCAGCGCGAGTTCGTTCGGGTGCGGCAGGTAGAGAAAGGACGGCAGCAGATCGGACGATTCGATCGCGCCTGGCGCGGTGAGCTGCGCGACCGGCAGCACGCGGAGGCTCGTTTTCTCGCCGTCGCTGGCCGCGAGATCCACGTACGACAATGCGCAATGCGTGGTGCCCAGATCGATGCCGATCGAATAGCGCGGCTCGCTCATAGCTCCACCTCGGCCGGCGCGACGATCGTCGCGTCGTGCCCCTTGTTCAGCTTCGGCAGACGCACCGCGTCGACGCGCCAGCCCCGATGGCTGATGCTGCCGTTGAACGGCGGCTTGCCGACGACGTTGCCCGTGAGACGGATAGCGGTGGCGTCGAAGCCTTCGCCGATCGTCACGCGGGTGCCTTCGGCTTCGTCGCGCACGGGACGGATCGTGAAATGCTCGCGCAGCGTCGCCCGACAGCCGTCGTGCACGAGGCGCGCGGCGGCGCCGATGTCCGCATCGGCATAGCCGGCGATGTCTTCTTCGACGAAATCGATCAAGCGCGCGTCGCGCTGGAGCAGCCCGAGCAGCTGGAGCGCGGCGTCCGGGCTCGCTTCCCGGATGATTTCGGGCGCGGGCGCCGCGGCGGGTTGGGGCGGCGCGACGGGGGCCGCGGCCGGCGCCGGTGGGGCATCGGCTTCACGCAGCCGATGCGCGCGGATCGCGAGTTCGCGGTCGCCGAGCACGGAAAAGAACAGGCCGAAGGCAAGCGAGAGTCTGCCGGCGAATGAAATGTTCGGTTCGGTCATGGGGAAAAGCTCCAATGGGCCCGCCTGGACGGCGAGCTATCCTCCCGGACGCGGGACGAGCCACAGGCGGGCGTCGAAGGTCCTGTTCCGGCATTACGTATCTGAGCCCGACGGGCTCAAAACCCGTATTTTGCCTTGATCTGATCCGGAGCCGGCCAACGCGCGCGTGCGAGCGTTCATTTTTTGCGAATTTTGTCGACCGATCGCGCGTCGGAGGCCATGCGGCGCAATGGTCGGGCACGATGCGTGCGCAGGCGGAATATCGACTGGAGTAGCGTACTATGCGGGCGAAGGGCGGCACACGCGCCGCGGACGAGCACGCCGACGCACGCGTCGCGCGCCATTGCTCGGCATGACGCGCCCGCAATCGCCTGAAGTCGTTGCGGCGGCCAAACGGTGCGCCGGCGTGCCGCATTCGCGCCCGGCTTGCGGCTCAGGCGACCAGCGCCACCGACAGGTTGCCGAGTTGGCCGAATCGCACCGTCAGCTCCTGGCCAAGCGGCACGTCAATCGCCCCGGCATACGATCCGGTCGTCACGACCTGGTCCGCCCGAACGGATTCGCCGCGCGCGGCGAGAAAATTGACGAGCCACAGCAGCGGCTTGAACGGATGTCCGTCCGGATGGCGGCCATCGATCGACCAGTTCAGCCCGCCTCGAAATTCGAGCGCAATGACGTCGAGCGCGGCGTGCAGACCGTCGGATACGGCTGGCCCGACACACAAACCCTGGTTGAACTGGCCGTCCGCGAGCAATTCAAACACGGTCGCGTGCGACGGATCCGCATAGCGGCAGCCGAGCACTTCGATTGCGAGACGTACCTCGCGAATCGCGCCGCGCACCTCGTCCTCGTCGTACGGCCTGCCGCGGGGCGGCAAATCGCGGTCGAGCACGAAGGCGATTTCCGGTTCGATCCGGACGGTCGGCGTATCGGCGACGACCCGGAACGGGCCGGCCGACGTGGGAAACATGTGGATCGTCGACGACAAGATCGGCGCGACCACGACGCGCCCCGGTGGCGGCAGCGCGCATTTCCATCCACCCACCGGCTCGCCCAGCCATTCAGCGACGCGGCTCTGGATCGCGAGGGCCGTTTCGATGTCGTCGGGCCGGCAGGCGTCCGGCAGAAGCGCGCCGGCGACGCCGGTGCGACGGGCCGCAACCAGATGTCGCGCGGCGCCATCCACGCGTTTGAGAGTGTTTGTCATGTCGTTGTCGTGTCGTTTTGCGGAATGAACGGACGGCCTGCGGGCGCGCGCCCGAATGGAGGCAACGGACGCGATAATAGCGTTTTGATCGTGATTTCATCACGCGGCGACCGTGCGGCATCGACGATCGGTGCGTCGGGCGGCGTGGCAGGCGATGCGGCACGCGCGGCGCGCCGAGCATTGCGCGTGCGTGCTTATCTGTGGCCACGCGCGCCTCGGGCATGCGGTCCGCAGTCGGTAGGCCGCGCGATGCGCGGGCGATGGCTGCGAGGCTCGGCTGCGCTTGCTGCGGTTCTTCACTATGCTGTTTCTGGTTTGGGTGCCGGAAGTCGGATGATGGCGGCGATACGTGGTGTGAGCTTTACGAGTTCCGGCGGCGGCGTCGCCAGCTCTGTCTCGGATGCGCCTCATCGAAGGCGGTTGTCAATGTCGATATGGACGCTCGCCGATGGGATTGCGAGAACGCCGCGCCGTCGACTGCTACAATCTCGGCTTATTTTCTAGTGGGCTGGAAGTTATGGGCTTTGAGCAACTTGCGTCGTTGCGCGATCAACTTGCGAGAGACGCCGAACGGGAACGCGCGGCGAAGAAACCGCGGAAGCGGGATGCCAAGCAGGCGACTTCGCCGAGCTCGACGGATCCGGTGCTGTTGACGATCGCGAAACTCCAGAAGCGGTTTCCCGTGGCTTTCCCGAGAAATCCGGCGCCCAAGGTTCCGCTCAAGGTTGGCATACTCGAAGACTTGATCAATCGGGCGCAAGAGCTCGGCTCGAACGAGGCGGAGTTGCGGGACGCGATGAAGACCTGGTGCCGCGGGAATCGTTACTGGACGTGCCTCGTCGACGGCGCTGTGCGCGTTGATTTGACGGGCGGCGAAGCGGGGCGGGTGTCGCCGGCCGATGCGAAGCGCGCGCGAATGTTGAAGGCGCGTCGCCCGGCAAAGGCGCCGTCACAACCGGCAAAGTCCGAGCAGACTCCACAATAGCGATAGAAATCCGCACGCCCGTCGGAGCGCGGGCGGCGTATCGATAAAGACACATATCACGTGACAACCAGCAAAATTCATTCGCTGCAGAAGCAGCTCGGCCACGTCAACTTGCTTCTCGAGGAAGCCCGGAAGAAAGAGAAGGCGGATGTACTGGCCGCCATTCGGGAACAGGTGAAGCAGTACGGCATCACGGAGTTGGAGTTGCTGAGGGCCGCGGGCTTCGTGAAGGACAAGCCGAAGAAGCTGCCGGCCAAATACTACGATCCGTCATCGGGCAAATCGTGGACGGGCCGCGGCGCCTGCCCGAAATGGCTGGAGGGCAAGAACCTGGATGACTATCTGATCCGGGCCGCGCCGGAGCCTTGGTGGCCGGGGGAGAACCCGTAATCCAGTGATGGAGGCGGTCCGGGGACTTGGCTCTGCCGGCGCAGTACCCACCAGGCCCGCGTCGGTCATCAGCCGGCGCATCATTTCCTTGCTTCGAGCGTACGAGACCTTCCGGTCCGCGTTCGCGCAGTCGTTCGACTAGCCGAACATTTGAACTTAGCCAGAAGTGGACGGTACAAATTAGCGGCTACATCCCAGTTATGTCGATAATTCACGTTATGTCAAATCACTGAAGCTAACTGGAACTGGCATTTCTTTTGGGCACGTCGCTTGACTGTTAGTTTTGTCAGCTTGATTCGAGGATTTGTAAACATATTTACAAATCGTTACAGAATCTAACGCAGTCCTCCCCAATGAATGCCGCCGCTCCCCGTCACGGCGCGCTGCCTGATTTCCTCGCGCTGACTGACGGCCTCACCATCCGCCAAATTGCCGAAAAGCTCCGGTGTTGCACGCGGAGCGTTCGCAATTACATTGCCGGTCGCTCACCGATCCCTTGGCATCGGGTCGAATTGCTGCGACTGCGCGAAGTCGAGGCAAACACTTCGCAAGCGGCAAATCAAGCTCTTGCTGACGAAATCCCTGTCGAATCGACGATCGAGCCCGATCCGTCCGCGCCCGACGTGACGCCCGCCGAAATTCTCGCGTGGGTCGGCGTGCACGCGCCGCAGTATCTGTCGAGCCAAAGAAGCTTTCGCATGTACGTCCGCGGCTGGAACGTCGCTGACAAGATCCAGTTTTCAAAGGCGCAAGGCACATTTGCCGCCATTCTGGCGAAATGGCGCGTGCTCGCCGTCGATCTGCCGCGCTCGTGGAAGTCATGGCGATCGGGCGGCGTCTTCGCGGACACCGATCCGCCGGCCTACTGCTGGCGCAGCAACTCGTCCTGACCCGCCCTACACTACTTGCCGGAACGCCGAAAATGCGACCGGTGCCGCTCCGTCGTCGGATCGTCGCGCATTTCGAGCTCAAGCGTGGTCGTGAAGCCGATGTCACCGATCGTGTGCGTTGCCTTCTTCACGAGCCATGGCGTCTCGTCGATTTCCGGTTTGAAGCCTGACACGACGACGGGCATTTCAGGGAACAGCTCGGCGCGGCCGCGCGCGAGCGTGTAGCTCATCGTTGCCTGGCTGCGCTGCATCCGCTTGAACTCCGCTTGCGCGGCCGCACGCGCTTCCGCCTCCGTTGCGTAATCTTCCGGCAGCACCTTCACGTTCTTGTTGTTCTCGCCCCCGACGATGACCGACTTGCGTTTCGCGCGTCCGGTCGAATGGTAGTGCGCGCGCACGGCCGCGTAGTTCTCGCGTTCGGACACGTGGTAGCGATGACTGTCGCCGCTCGCGCGCGTCAGTTCGAGCACGTCGAGCCGCTTACCGCTCGCCGTCTGGCCGGTGCCGATCGGCATGAACAACAGGCGTAGGTCTTTCACGTTCATCACGGCGTCGTAGCGTTTCGCGAGGCGCGTGAGAAACGACATGTCCGATTCGTGTGTCTGGTCGATGTGCGCGATCAGGATTTTGGCGAGCGCGTCGCCGACTGTCGGCGAGAGTGAGTACCGGCCGGCGATCGAGCGCACGATCGAGCCGATCGTCTGTCGATGCCAGCTCTTTTCGCGGCGCTCCTGCATGCCGCTCGTCATCGCGGCCGAGCGCGCGCGTACCGTGATGATGTCGGGGCTGCCGCTGTGCTCGACTTCGTTCACGACGAAGCTACCCTTGTCGACGAGCGGCTCGCCCGCCCATCCGATCGACGCCTTGATCGTGGCGCCGCGCTTTGGGATGTCGAGGTCGTTCTTGGAATCGTCGAGCACGATGTCAATCGTATCCGCCTCGTCGGAGCGCGACTCCGAAATCGACAGCGACACGAGCCGCGGCGCGAACAGGCGCGACAGATCGCGGCCACCCACCGAAATGCGATGGTCCGGTTGCGGATGCAGGCGTGCGACGCGCGGCGCGTCGTGCGATTCCGGCCGCGTGGTGCGTTCGTTCGTCGACGTGACCATCAGCGCTTGTCCTGGCGCGTGTTCTTCTCGCGCGCCGTGCGCAGCACGTCGTCGTCGACGCGCTCGATTGTGAGCTGGAACTCGATGCGCCGCGGCGTGCCGTCCGCCGTGTGGTAGCTCTGCGTCTCGTTCAGCTCGGCAATGACGTACGCGCCGTAAACGTTGCCGGCGCCGTCGACGAGCACGTACGCTTCGCCCGTGTCCGCCATCGCGGCGAGCTCGCGAATCGACGCGATCGAGCCGAACGTCTCGGGGGCGACCAGGCCGTTCAGCGTGATCGTGTCGTCGCCGACGCCGGCGAACTGGCGGCCGTCGCGCGCACCGACGCGCGAGCTCGTCGGGTGCTTCCACGTGCGTCGGCGCTGCAACTCGCGGAACGGCGCGCTCGTGAGACTGAAAACGAATTGGTCGAGGGACATGAGCATGCGTGACTCCGTGTGCGTCAGTCCGACAGGCGCGAGCCGATGCGCGACTGCTTCGCGCGCTCGCGGCGATCGAGTGCCGCTTCGACGGCGCGTGCGATCGCGTGCGGGTCCTGTCCGGCCTGCGGGTAGATGTTGATGACGATCGGCGACGCCGGCGCGGCCGCCGAAGATGCGGCGGTTGCCGCCGCAAGCGGCGCGCGGCGATCGATCGGCACGGTCGGCTGCACGAGTGGCGCGGTTGGCTTGGCGAGTGCCGCGCTGGCCGCGAGCACGGGCGCACCGAACGATGCAACGGCAGCCGTCGCAAGGCCGAGCGCCGCGTTCGCGACGCGCCGCTGCGCGCTCTCAATGCCCACCGCCGCGCCCTCGCTCACGAACCCGCCGAGCGTGGCAAACACGCGACTCGGGCTGTGGATGCCGAGCTTTTCCTTGAACCACGTGACGGTCGAATCGGCGACGCTCGAAATCGTTTCTTTCACGGTGCCAAGGCCGTTCTTGATGCCGTTGACGAGCCCGTCGATCAGGTGGCCTCCGATTTCGGTAAAGCGCGCGCCGATGTCGCCGAACCAGTCGCCAATACTCGCGAGCTTCGATTTCACCCCCTCGACCGTCGCGTCCCATTTCGACTTGATCCAGGCGCCGGCCGCTCCAAACGCGCCCTTGATCGTCTCCCATAGCGCCGCGAATTTCGGTCCGAGCGTATCCCAGTTCTGCCAAACGTAGACGGCCGCGATGGCAAGGAGCGCGATGAAGGCGAGCAGCGGATTGGCGAGCGCGAGGCGGCCGAGCACCATGATGGCCCGACCGAGCATCGCGAGCGCGCGGCCGGCCATCGCGACACCTTGGACGAGACCGACGCGCAGTAGCGAAGCGAGGATCGAGAGCCCACGTCCGAGGAAAAGCCCTGCACGCGCGACGGCCAAGACGCCGCGCACGGCTGCGTCGCGCATGAATCCGGACATGACGTGCAGCCCACGCCAGAGCATCCGCGCGCCGCGAGATGCGAGCAAGAAACTTCGAACGACGCTGCCGCGCAGTAGCGATGCTAGCCCGCCGAAAACGGTACGCAACAGCCCGCCCTTCATGCCGAGCGTCGTCATGCTGAACCGCACGACGGCGAGCGGGCCGAGCACGCCGGCGAGGACGATCGTGAACGTTCCCATCACGGCGAGCAGCCCGCCGAGCGCGGCGGCGACTACGACAATCGCCTTGGTCGCTTCGGGATGCGCCTTAATCGTCTTCAACAGCCTGTCGGCCAGCTCGCGGGTTTTGTCGAGCGCGGCGTTGTAGATCGGCGTGACGCGCTCGCCGATCTCTTCTTTCAGATCTTTCAACTTCGCGAGCGCCGCGATTTCCTTTCCGGAAGTTTGCTGTTTCGCAATGTCATCCAGTTCGGTAATGCCGGCCGCGCCCTTGTTCAGGCGCTCGTTCTTCGCGATTTGGTCGCGCTGCAAGTACATCGTCGCGAACAGGTTCGATGCGGACCGGTTCGTGAAGATCGAACCAATCGCGCTGAGAATTGCCTTGTCTCCCTTGATGCCCTTCTTTGCCAGTGCCGGCAGCAGCGTCTTCTGCAACCATTCATAAGGGGACGACTTGTATTGCTCTGCATTGAGCAGCGCGCCATCCGCGAACGCCTTCACGTGGCCGTTCTTGTCGTATTCGACTTTCTTCGCGTCCAGCAGGCCGAGCTTCATCAACTTGCGCGTGGCGCGCACCGTCGTTCGCCCCTCGATCAAGTTCTGATAGCCCGACATCAGCGCGTTACCTGCCGTGCCGCCCTGCATCTCCTGGACGATCGGCTCCATCTGATAGAAGAACGCGTCCTTCGACAGCGACTTGGCGGCCACGCCGCCGCGTTGGATGAACTCCATCCACTGGTCGCCCCCGACGCGGCCGCCGGTCGCCGAAATCACCTTTTGGACTCGGTTCGCCTCGTCACGAAACGTCGCCTCGTCTTTCGTGCCGTTGCGCAGCTCGATCACCTTGAGCATGTTCATGAACTTGCGTTCGTTCTCTTCCCCATGCTCGGCGCCGTACATGGCCTCGTTCGCGAACTTCATCTGCGACAGGATCGGCGCGGCCATCTGCGCGTGATGCTCGTCGGCGAAGATCGTCATCGAGTCGCGCATCATGGTCAGATTGTCGGTGTAGCTCGAACCGTGAACCTTCATGCCACGGGCGAACTTCTCCGCGTCCCGCGTCGACTGCTCGCCCAGGCCGAGCGCCTGAATGCGCGCGATTTCGTTCTGCGCTTTCTTGGCTTCGTCCAACGTGCCGCCCAAGCCGCCGAGGACGCCAGCGCCGGCGGACTTGGCCGCGTAACCGCCGATCGCCATGCCGCCGGCGACGCCCTGTAGCGCCTGCATCTTGCCGCGCGCCGCGCCGAGCTTCTTCTCACGCTCGGCCATGATTTCGAGCTGGCGCGTCTGCGTCTGCATCGCCGCGGTCGTCTGCACGATGTTCGCGCGCAACGTGTGCTCGTGCTCGGCAAGATTGCGCGTGCTGATGCCTGCTGCCGTCAATCCGGCGCGTGCATCTCGCAAAGATCGAAGCTTTTCGACGTGAGCTTGTCGCAGCTTGTCGGATGCACGTGTCGCTGCATCATATTGCTGCTGTAATGCGCGCAGTTGGTGCGCATTGACCGGCGTCTGGCTGGCGAGTTTCTTCTGCTCGGCTTCGAGTCGCTTGATTTCCTGCCGTGCCTTGAGCTGCTCTGCAACGAGCTGCCGATATTCAACCGCCAGAACAGACGCCCCGGACTTGTTGCCCGTGAGTCTGTTCATGGTCTGCATGACTTTGGCGGTTCGGTCGAATTCGGCACGTGCGGCCTTCAACTGACTCGCGTTTTCAAATTTCCGGCGGGCGGGCTCCTCCAATGCGCCCAACTGCAGTCGCAATTGTCGCGCCCGATCGCCTGCATGTTGCATCTCGACACTGCTGGCCTTGATGCCACGCTTCAAGTCCCGGAATCCGTCGAGCTTCTTCTGCTCACGATTGAGCGCCGCGAGTTGCTCGCGGCTCTCTTTGATGGCGCTTGTCATCCCCTTGCTTCCGTTCAGCATGTTCTTCAGGGGCTTCGTGAAGTTGTCGATCATGTCGAACATGACGCGCAGTTTGAGGGCGTTGTCCATCGTTACTCGTTTCCGCTACGTATCCGGGCGCGCTCGCGCCAGTCCATCAATTCGGCCAGAGCAAAGCCGTCCATATCGCGCGGCGTCCAGCCAAACACCGTCGCGATATCGGCCATCGCGTCTTCTACGCGTTCGGGTACGCGAGCAGCACGCCGCGCGACGTGTCGTTGATGAGCTGGCGCAGCAGCACTTCGCGATAGGCGTTCTCCTGTAGAACGCGCGTCACGGGCTCGGATTCAAGTTCCAGCGTAGCGGCGATTTCCGCCTGGTGCTCGACCGGATACAGCGACACGAGGCGCGCCTTGCGCTCGGCGAACAGCGTCTCGAAGTCGAGCGGCTCGACGATGTCCGGCGCCGGGAGCTGCGAAAGATCGATGGGCGTGCTTCTCACGATGCGCCCCCGTTCGACAGTGGCACGCGCAGCGAGGCGAGCTCGTCGCGCTCGTCGGTCCATCCTTCGATGTCGACGAACTGCCGGCCCGCGAACGCGTCGGTGGCGGCCGCCGAAATCTGAATGCGCGTGACCGTCAGGCGAGGTTCCCATCGCATCAGTGCGGTCGCGATCGCCGCGAAGAGGCGAATGCGCGTCGCGCCATTGGCGGGCGCGTCGATCAGGTCGGGCAGCTCCGAGCCAAACGCTCGGCGCTGGATGCACGACGCGAGCGGCGTCGTGATGATCTTGCCGATCGACTGCGCGAGATGGTCGAGCCCGGAAATCGAGCGGCCGGTGACGGCGTTCATGCCCCTCATAGCGGCTGGCTCACTTCGGCCGATTCGCCACGCGCCTGGTGCGTGTGGTGCGGCACGCTCTTGCCCATCGAGCGCACTTCGCCTGTGAAATCGGCCGCACCGTCGATGCGCATTACGTTGCCGTCGCCGGCGCTGCCCGCGCCCGTCATGCCAGACTCGAACGCAAGCGGCCCCTTTACGAGCAATGCGCCCGTGCAGGTCGTCTGCTCGGCGTCGAGCGTGACCGATGCGGCCTTCACGGTCGCCGATTCCGTCTCGACCGTGACCGACACGGGCGCGACGACGCGCACGGTCGCGCCGGCGGGCAGCTCGGCCGTGAGCGCATGGGCGTCGTGGTCGTAGCTCACGCGCGCGCCGTCCGCGTAGACGCGGGTGTGGGTGTTCGGCCGGTTGTCGGGCGCGGGGAACGTATCGGAGAACACGCCGCGCAGCGCGACACCTTGCGCGAGGTCGCCCATCACGCCGAGCACGACGACCTGCTCGCCCTTCGTCGGCGGCGACCACTCGCGCGTGTTACCGGCCGCCGGCGCGAGCCAGGGAATCCAGTTCGTTTGCAGGCCGTCGTCGTCCGACTCGCCGACCGACACGCGGCAGAGGCCCGCCTTGTGGTCGACATCGAGAATCGAGCCTTTGCGCACGACGTTGCGTGCTTGCCGTTGAATTTCGTTCGCATCCATGCCGGCAATGGTGCCGGCCGCTCGCGCGTGATGCGAGCGTTCGCCTTTGTCGTGCTGCCGGGTACAGCGCGTTCGTGATCCGCGCAGTGAAACGTGCGTCGACAATGGCCGCTCGATACACGCAACGACGCGTGCGGCGAGCGCCGCGCGCGCATTTTTTCACTCTCGCAACACGATGACGATTCAACCTGCCGACGCCGCGCCCGCGGCCGATCTTGCCCTGCTACTCGACCGACTTCACGCGACGGACGCGCTCACGATGGCGCGCATGCTGCCCGATGCTTCAATCGATATGGTGTTCACCGATCCGCCGTATTCGTCCGGGGGGCTGCACACGTCGGCGCGCACGCGGCCGCCGAGCGAGAAGTACATCAACAGCGGCACGAAAGCCGCCTACGAGGACTTCGACAGCGACAACATGGACCAGCGCGCGTGGGCGTTCTGGTGCCACGCGTGGCTGAGCGAATGCCGACGCGCGCTGAAGCCGGGCGGGCTGCTCGTGTGCTTCATCGACTGGCGGCAGCTTCCGACGCTGACCGATGTCGTGCAGGCCGCCGGCTTGATCCTGCGCGGCGTCGCGGTATGGGACAAGACGCCCGGCCGCACGCGACCGCGGCGCGGCGGCTTCGCGCAGCAGGCCGAATTCGTCGTGTGGGCAAGCCGCGGCGCGATGCGCGACAGCGATGTGTATCTGCCGGGCGTGTTTCCGTCGCGTCTGCCGCTGCCGAAGCGTCACGTCACCGAGAAGCCGCTCGACGTGGCGCGTGAGGTCGTGCGGCTCGTGCCGGCCGGCGGCGTCGTGTGCGACCTGTTCGCCGGCTCGGGCACGTTTCTCGCCGCGGCGCGCGAGGCCGGTTTGCACTGGATTGGATGCGAGACGAATGCGGCGTATCACGTGATCGCGTCGGCCCGGCTCGATGCCGCAGCGAACGATTCAGCGGTTTAGGTAGCGTAACAGCCGATCGCGCACGAGCTCGCGATCGGCGTCCGCGAAACCGAGCACGACGCGAACCGGATACTGCACGAGCGGCCCGCTCGGCTCGATGGGCACTTTCCAATCTTCCTGAAGGACGCGTGCGATCAGTGCGCAAACCGTAATAACAGGTGACCCAGTTGCCGGCACGTAGGTATGCACGCGTCGTTTCGCTTCTGTTGAGAGGCGATGGCTCTACCAAAACAGGTAGTTGCCGGATAACGCCGCTGCGATCAATATATCATCGAATACTGATCGACTCCATTAAGGCGATTAAGGAAAGTCGGACATTTTAAGTAGAGATATATTTCCCACAATTTTCAGAATGGCGGCGAAGTTTACTGTGCCGCGACAGGGCAATCCACCATAGGGAGGGTAAGAGCATGAAGAAGCTCAATGCGATTCCCGTTGCTATTGCATTAATTTATTCAACTATTCCTTTGTATTCCACACAAACATATGCCGGTCAGCCCAGAGATCCGGCAGCTTGCAAGCTCCCAACTAAAATTCCAGATGGGAATAATAGATATCAACATTTGGCATGGCAGATTTTTGTTGCCGCTAACTGCGATTCCGGGAAAGCCGATCTTCCTCTCACATGGGAGACTTGGCCGGAACAAGATTGTTTAAAGAGCGGCAAAAAGGACTGCACCAATAATGCTAATCAAACGCGCTTGCATGCCAGCATACTTGCAACGAGAAATTTTGATTTTAAGAAAACCTGTCAGCCAATGACGACAAAAGATAACGCGCCGTCTGGCGCTTTCTTGCCTTTCGTGCCAAAAAATTTGACGAAGAATCCAGAGTTCTGTGAAGAGGTGCATGTCAATCAAGATGCTGCGGATTTTATTACCTCTCCATCTGGGAAAAGCGTCAAATATAGTCTGCAAACTCTTCCTGGGCAGAAAGATTATGTCGCTAACAACGGAAAGATCAATTTTCCTCGAACAGCCATCGAGATTAAGGTGGATTGGCTGCCAGCCAGCTCAATCAAGGAAAAACTTAATTGCGATATTGATTCTAAAGAATATTATTTGGAGAAAATTGACGGCGTGTGTTATGCTATGGTCAGCTTCCATTTGAATTCAAAGTTAACAAATAATTGGGTGTGGGCCACGTTCGAACCCCAGAGTGAAATTACAAATCCGAATCGCTGCAAATCAGACCTCTACTCAAATTGTAACGATCCATGGGGGTCAAGCCCTCCGATTAGCAACGGCCAAGTGACTTCTCGAACAGCCGATTTGGATACCTTAATTGATAAAGCCAACCTTTCGATTGCATTCAAAAATTATCGTTTGGTTGGGGTGCAAACAAATTATACTTCGGGGGTTGATACTCCTGTCCGGAAGCCGGTATTGCTAGGAAATTCATTTACAGAATTTAATGCAGGAGTGGCTCCGAAGAAAGCGTCATGCATGACCTGCCATGCTTATGCTTCATTTACTAGCGATACGAAGCCAATTGTCCAAAATCCATATTTCGGCGCCTTTCCGGGGACGCAGCCGATTGGACTGCCAGCCCCGTTAACCAATTGGACAAAGCAGGACTTTTCATGGTTGCTCGGCGTCATGCCACCCAATGATTTCGTGAGTGCCGGCAAGAAATAGAGGGAAGTTCGCAGTCAGTGCACTTCGCTCGTTCTACGCCGCCGATCTGGGCGGCGTGTGTCATCGGTTGAGATACTGTATTAGCCGATCGCGCACGAGCTCGCGATCGGCGTCCGCGAAGCCGAGCACGACGCGAACCGGATACTGCGCGAGCGGGCCGCCCGGCTCGACGGGCGCTTTCTGCCCTTCCTGGTGGACGCGGGCGATGCGCGACAGCCGCTCATCGAAACCAATCGCGAGCCCGGCGTCGTCTACGTCGATTCGCAAATAGCGCGCCGCGCGCAGCTTCCGAAACATCGCCTCGCGCTTCACGCGGCCGGCCTTCTCGCGCAGGCGCTTGCCGCCGCGCTTTACCTTCCGCGGCGCGTACGCCGAGCCGTCCGGATTCC
>NZ_LOWC01000058.1:0-23239 GCF_001522845.1 Burkholderia sp. BDU5
GTTCCTCAAACTCGGTTGCTGCCTGATCTGCTGGAATACCCTTCGGCGGGCCGACCAGTCTTTATGAAACCGTCTCTAAGCAAAGCTCACCGCGGCCGCGAGCTGGTACGTGTGCCCATTCAGGACAGGGGTGCACTTCAGCACCGGCTCGGCGCGTTCGATCAGCCGTTGCTCGAGCCGCGCGCGGCACTCTTCCGGCGTGAAGCGCTGGCCGGCGCGCACGTCCTTCGTGTCGCCGTTACACGCCGTGATGATCCCGATCGGATCGGCGCGTGCGACCAGCACCTCGCCCTCGAACTTCGGGACGATAGAAAGCAAAAGGGCCGCAGTAGCGGCCCCCACAACTCCAGCGAGCGTCTTCTTCGGCACGTTAGCCATCGTGCGTCTCCAGTTCATGAAGGCGCGCCAACGACTCGCGCTCCTCCCGCTTGTCCTTGCGGTACATGTAGATAGCGTTGAGGGTGAACGTGGCCACTGCGGTCACGATACCCACGATGACGCCGATGTCGGTCAGCGTCAGCGACGACGCCAGGGCCACCTCGCTACCCGCGTAGCTAGCGACTTCGGTCGGGCTTGCTCTCATCGATTCCCCGTAATCGGGATAGGGGCGGCCAGTGACCTAGCCGATCCCCTCCCACACCACCCGGCATGCGGGTCCGCACCGGGCGGTTCTACGAATTCGGCGTTGCCGTGTCGGCCGGTCGACATAGCCTGCGAGAAGCTGAGCAAGCGCTCGGGCAGTTGGCCGATACGCTGCCGGCGATGGTGATCGATACCCTGCGCGAGCAATTGCATCGCATCGGCATGCTCACGAAGGACATCGCCGAGATCGAACGCAGATTGACTGTTTGGCAGCGACAAAACGAAGCGGCCACGCGCCTCACAGCCATCCCCGGCGTCGGCCTGCTTAGCGCCACCGCCGCCGTGGCCACAATCGGCGATGCCTGCATGTTTCGCTCTGGGCGCGAATTTGCGGCATTCCTGGGTCTGGTGCCGCGACAAAGCGGCACGGGTGGCCGCCGAACACGAATATCACCTGGCAAACCGGGAGGCGTCCATATAAGTGCGCCCATGCTGGGCGCACCAAAAACACCCCGCTCACGCGGGGTGTTTGCTTTTGCGAGCCGGATGAAACGCCGACTCGCCCGGCCTGAACGCGGCGATCAATGCACGACGCGTTCGAACACGAACTTGCCGTCCCGCACGTCGACCGGAATCACGTCCTTCGGACCGAAGCGGCCTGCGAGAATGAGCTTCGCGACCGGATTCTCGATCTCCTGCTGGATCGCACGCTTGAGCGGCCGCGCGCCGAAGAGCGGATCGTAGCCGACCTTGCCAATCTGCTCGAGCGCCGACTCGGACACGTCGAGCTCCATGTCGAGCTTCGCGAGCCGTTCGTGCAGACGCGCGAGCTGGATCTTCGCGATCGACTGGATGTTGCTGCGATCGAGCGCGTGGAACACGACGACGTCGTCGATCCGGTTCAGGAATTCGGGGCGGAAATGCTGCTTGACCTCGCCCCACACCGCGTCCTTGATCTCTTCCTGCGACGAGCCCGACATCGCCTGGATCAACTGCGAGCCAAGGTTCGACGTCATCACGATCACCGTGTTCTTGAAGTCGACGGTGCGCCCCTGCCCGTCCGTCATCCGGCCGTCGTCGAGCACCTGCAGGAGCACGTTGAACACGTCCGGGTGCGCCTTCTCGATCTCGTCGAGCAGGATCACGCTATACGGCTTGCGGCGCACGGCTTCGGTCAGATAGCCGCCCTCCTCGTAGCCGACGTAGCCGGGCGGCGCGCCGATCAGCCGCGCAACGCTGTGCTTCTCCATGAACTCGCTCATGTCGATGCGGATCAGATGCTCTTCGGTATCGAACAGGAAGCCGGCGAGCGCCTTGCACAGCTCGGTCTTGCCGACGCCCGTCGGGCCGAGGAACAGAAACGAGCCGTACGGACGGTTCGGATCGGACAGGCCCGCGCGCGAGCGGCGGATCGCGTCGGCGACCGCGTTGATCGCCTCGTTCTGGCCGACGACGCGCTCATGCAGCTTCTCTTCGATGTGCAGGAGCTTTTCGCGCTCGCCCTGCATCATCCGCGACACGGGAATGCCCGTCGCGCGCGACACGACCTCGGCGATCTCCTCCGCACCGACCTGCGTGCGCAGCAGACGCGGCCGCGTCGGGTTGTGCTGCTCGCTTTCCTCCGCCTGCGTGACCTGCTTGAGGCGCGCCTCGAGCTGCGGCAGCTTGCCGTACTGGAGCTCCGCAACCTTCTCGAGCTTGCCTTCGCGCTGCAGCCGCGTGATGTCGGCGCGCACCTTGTCGATCTCTTCCTTCAGCTGCGCGCTGCCCTGCACGGCCGCCTTCTCCGCCGTCCAGATCTCTTCGAGATCCGCGTACTCGCGCTCGAGCCGCTGGATTTCCTCTTCGATCAATTGCAGGCGCTTTTGCGACGCTTCGTCCTGCTCCTTCTTCACCGCTTCGCGCTCGATCTTCAATTGGATCAGACGGCGATCGAGCCTGTCCATTTCTTCGGGCTTCGAATCGATTTCCATCTTGATCTTCGACGCCGCTTCGTCGATCAGGTCGATCGCCTTGTCGGGCAGGAAGCGGTCGGTGATGTAGCGATGCGACAGCTCCGCCGCGGCGACGATCGCCGGGTCGGTGATCTCGACGCCGTGGTGCAGCTCGTACTTCTCCTGCAGACCGCGCAGGATCGCGATCGTCGCCTCGACGGTGGGCTCGTCGACGAGCACCTTCTGGAAGCGGCGCTCGAGCGCGGCATCCTTTTCGATGTACTTGCGATATTCGTCGAGCGTCGTCGCGCCGATGCAGTGCAGCTCGCCGCGCGACAGCGCCGGCTTCAGCATGTTGCCCGCGTCCATCGCGCCTTCGGCCTTGCCCGCGCCGACCATCGTGTGGATCTCGTCGATGAAGACGATCGTGCGGCCTTCGTCCTTCGCGATGTCGTTGAGCACCGCCTTCAGGCGCTCCTCGAACTCGCCGCGATACTTCGCGCCCGCAAGCAGCGCGGCCATGTCGAGCGACAGCACGCGCTTGCCCTTCAGTGTCTCGGGCACCTCGCCGTTGACGATCCGCTGCGCGAGCCCTTCGACGATCGCCGTCTTGCCGACGCCCGGCTCGCCGATCAGCACCGGGTTGTTCTTCGTGCGGCGCTGCAGGATCTGGATCGAGCGGCGGATCTCGTCGTCGCGGCCGATGACGGGATCGAGCTTGCCCGCGCGCGCGCGCTCGGTCAGGTCGACCGTGTACTTCTTCAGCGCCTCGCGCTGGCTTTCCGCATCCTGGCTGTGCACCTGCGAGCCGCCGCGCACCGCGGCGACCGCGGACTCGAGCGCGCGGCGCGTGAGCCCGTGCTGGCGCGCGAGACGGCCCGCCTCGCCCCTGTCGTCGGCGACGGCGAGCAGGAACATCTCGCTCGCGATGAACGTGTCGTTGAGCTTCTGCGCTTCCTTGTCGGCCTGGTTCAGGAGGCTCGCGAGCTCGCGGCCGACCTGAATGTCGCCGCCCGTGCCCGTCACCTGCGGCAGGCGCGAGATCGCTTCGTTGAGCGCGCCTTGCAGCGCCTGGATGTGCACGCCCGCGCGCGACAGCAGCGCGCGCGCGGAGCCGTCCTGCTGCGCGATCAGCGCGGCGAGCACGTGAACGGGTTCGATGTATTGGTTGTCGCGCCCGGCGGCGAGACTTTGCGCGTCCGCGAGCGCCTCTTGGAATTTGGTGGTGAGCTTGTCGATTCTCATGAATGAGACCTCCATTGCGAATAGCAACCAAATGAGGATGGTTATCCGCCTTTCAAGCCGGTTTTTTATTGAGGCACAGCAAAGGGACGCGTCACGCGGGCGCGTGACGGCAACGAGAACACGCGCGGCGGCGACGCGGCGGCGACGCGGCGGCGCGCACGAAAGAAGCGTCGGGAATGCGCCGCGCGGCGTCAGCCGGCGACGGTCACCGGCACGCGGAGCTCGGCCGCAGGCACGATCCGCACGGGAGTGAGACCGAGCAGCGCGGCAAGCTGCGATGCCGGCTGCGAGAGCTCGCCGATCGTGTGCTTGTCGAGCTCCGCGAAGAACGCGTCGCGAGCGGCCGCGAACACGCCCTTGAGCCGGCATGCCGACTGGATCACGCAGCTGCGATGCGACTCGGATTCGTCCGCGAAGCAGCCGACGAGCGCGAAATCGTTTTCGGTCTTGCGCACGACTTCGCCGACCGTCAGCGTGGCGGACTGCGCGTTCAGGCGCAAGCCGCCGTTGCGGCCGCGCACCGTCTCGATCCAACCGAGCTCGCCGAGTTGCTGCACCACTTTCATCAAATGGTTCTTGGAAATGCCGTAGGCATCCGAGATCTCCTGGATCGTCGACAAGCCCTCGCCCCGGACCGCGAGGAACAACATGACGCGCAAAGAGTAGTCGGTGTAGTCGGTTAGTCTCATTACGAAATGGATGTTGTGTCAGTGCGATCGGCGCCCACGCGAAAAACGCGTCTGCCATTGCCGATCCGACGACCGCATCATAAGATGCAAGCTGTCAGCACTTTTATTGAGAAGGTGGCCGTTTATTATTGTGCGACAAAATCGCATGCCCGTGCTGCCGTGTTACCCGGCCCTTTTTTTAAATGACCCACGCTTCTTCCGAAATCTCCACTGTCGCCGCTGCGGCGACACGCGCCGCCGAACCGACCCCGGAGAACATTCGTGCGCTCGTCGACGCGTTCTACGAACGCGTGCGCGACGATGCCCTTCTCGGTCCCGTATTCGAGCAAAAGCTCGCCGGACGCTGGGACGAACATCTGCCGAAAATGGGCGAGTTCTGGTCGAGCCTCGTGCTCGGCACGAAGCGCTACCGCGGCAACGTGCAGGCCGCACACCAGCCGCTCGACGGCCTCGAGCCCGCGCATTTCAGCCGCTGGCTCACGCTGTTCCTGAAGACCGTCGAGGCGCGCTACGAACCCGCGGCGGCCGTGCGCTTCATGGAGCCCGCGCTGCGGATCGCGCAGAGCCTGCAATTGAGCCGCTTCGGCTGGGATTACCGGATTCCGGCCGAGCAGCAGGCCATCCTCGACCTGATCGCGCCGAAGCGGCCCGCGGACGACGACGCAGATGCGCGCCGGCCGCGCGGCGAGCCGTTTCCGGCGAAAATCATCGGCCGCGCGGCGCACGACGACGCGTGAGCGAACGGGCCGGCCGCCGGTTCCGGGTTCGCTCGAAACGACCGCGCAGCGCGCCGAAGAAGGGAAAGGAAGAAGCGAAAATTCCTGCCGGAGCCTGACGTTTAAACTTCAATATCGACGCAATCACGAGCACCCGAGCTCAGATTCCGCCGCCGCGTAGTGTCGTGACGCCCGAAAATTGGCGATCGATCGTCCGCGGAACCGCTCCGGACGCTCGAAATCAAGCTTGCCCGCCCCTTCGCGACGGACGAAGCGATGCTGCCCCCGCCGAAGCCCGATCGGGCGGCACCGCGCCTACGACGATTACTTCGCGTTCCCCGATTCGACGCCCCAGCGCGCGAGCGCCGCATCGTCGACGCTGCGCGCGTCGACCCAGCGCTCGCCCGCGGGCGTCTTCTCCTTCTTCCAGAACGGCGCCTGCGTCTTCAGGTAGTCCATCACGAACTCGCACGACGCGAACGCGTCGCCGCGATGCGCGGATACGGTCGCAACGAACACGATCTGGTCGAGCGGATAGAGCTTGCCGACGCGGTGGACGATCGCCACGTCGATGCCCGGCCAGCGCGCGATCGCGTCGTCCGCGATCGCGGCGAGCGCCTTCTCGGTCATCCCCGGATAGTGCTCGAGCTCGAGCGTGTCGACCTGCTCGCCGTCGTTCAGGTCGCGCACCGTGCCGACGAAGCACGCGACCGCACCCACCTTCGGATTGCGCGCGCGCAGCGCCGCGATCTCCGTGCTGACGTCGAAGTCGTCCGTCTGCACCCGTACCGTCACCATTGCCGCCTCCTGTCGAGCAGTGTTAGCGCTTGAGCGCTTACTCTGGTCGCATGCAAAGCTCAGCCGCCCGTCACGGGCGGGAAGAACGCGACTTCGCAACCGTCGGTGATCCGCGCGCCGGCGTCCGTCATCGTGTGGTTGCACGCCATCCGCAGCGCGCGGCCCTCGGCGAGCGCCTCCGCCCACGCACCGCCGCGCGTGCGCAGCCACGCGCGCACGTCGCCCACCGTCGCGACGCCGTCCGGCACCGTCACCGTCTCGCTCGCGACGCCGAGCGCTTCGCGCACGCCCGCAAAAAACTTCAGTTCGATCTTCATCGTCACAACACCGCCCGGCGTCAGCCGAGCAATTCGGAAAAAGGAATGAAACGCACCGTCTCGCCCGCGCTGATCGCGTGGTTCGGCGGATTGTCGATCAGGCCGTCGCCCCACACCGTCGACGTCAGCACGGCCGAGCTCTGGTTCGGAAACAGGTCGAGCCCGCCCGCCGCGTTCACGCGCGCGCGCAGGAATTCGTTGCGACGGTCGGCCTTGTTCTGCGTGAAATCGGCGCGCAGCGACACCGCGCGCGGCGCGACCTGCGTCGCGCCCGCGACGCGCAGCAGGAACGGCCGCACGAACAGCAAAAACGTGACGAAGCTCGACACGGGGTTGCCCGGCAGACCGATGAAATAGGCTTCACCGTCGTTCGCGTCGTTCGCCGCGGCCGTAGCGTCACCCGCGCCGGCCGCACCGCCGCGCCTGATCGCGCCGAACGCGAGCGGCTTGCCCGGCTTCATCGCGATCTGCCACAGCGCGAGCCGCCCTTCCGCCTCGACCGCTGGCTTCACGTGATCCTCGTCGCCCACCGACACGCCGCCGCTCGTCACGATCACGTCGTGCTCGCGCGCCGCCTCGCGCAGCGCCGCGCGCGTCGCATCGAGCCGGTCCGGAACGATCCCGTAGTCGGTCACGTCGCAGCCGAGCCGCTCGAGGATCCCGCGCAGCGTGTAGCGGTTCGAGTTGTAGATCGCGCCCGGCTCGAGCGGCTCGCCCGGCATCGTCAGCTCGTCGCCTGTGAAAAACACGGCGACCTTCGCGCGGCGCGCGACCGCGAGCGACGCGCAGCCGACCGACGCGGCGAGCCCCATCGCCTGCGGCGTCATCCGCGTGCCGGCCGGCAGGATCACCGAACCGCGGCGGATGTCCGCGCCCTGCGCGGTGATCCACTCGCCCGCCGCCGGCGTGTGCAGGATGTCCACCTGGTCGCCCGCGGCCTCCGTCTGCTCCTGCATCACGACCGCGTCCGCGCCGGCCGGCACGGACGCGCCCGTGAAGATGCGCGCGGCCGTGCCCGGCTCGAGCGGCTTGGCCGGGTGGCCCGCCGGAATCCGCTGCGACACCATGAGGCGCCGCTCGCCGCGCGTCAGGTCGGCGGCACGCACCGCGTAGCCGTCCATCGCGCTCGTGTTCATCGGAGGAACGTCGAGCGGCGACACGACGTCGGCCGCGAGCACGCGGTTCAGCGCATCGAGCGTCGCGACCGTCTCGGTTTCGGCGAGCGGACGTGCGGCAGCGAGAAGCGCCGCGAGCGCGTCGGCCGTCGACAGCATCGGCGCGCGCGGCGTCTGGGTATTAGGGTGGGACATCGTCGATTGAAATTTTGACCGGATGCCGACATTGTAGCGACGGCTCCGCGCGGGTGTGGACGATCGAATCGGATCGATTCGATCGAGTGCAGCGGCCGTGCGTCGCGAGCGTGATGGCCCGCTGCGTTCGTCCATCGAAAAACGGAGCGCGTCGCCATCGCGGGAAGGCGATTGCGGGCGCGATCAGCCGCGCTCGTTGCGCAACCGGAATCCACCCAAACAATACGCCAATCGACAGGTCGAGCAGCGAACACGAACGAAAAAGCCGCGACGCGAGTTCATCCGAAAGTGATCCGATGAATTCGCGCCGCGGCTTTTTTCAGTGCCTTTCGGCACCCGACCGGCATCGAGCGAAGGCACGCTGCGAAGCGCCGCGCGTCAGAGCGTCGCACCCGCCGGCTTTTTCCCTCGCACCCGCGCTGCCTGCGCGCCGCGCGCATCGCGACCGACGCGGCCGCCGCCCGCCAGGCGAAGCCAGCGGCACGGCTGCCCCCCCGCCGCCACGCCCGCCCGGGCGTCACGCGCCCGCATGCGCGGCGATGAAGTCCTTCACTTGCTGCGCGCTCGCGTCGACCACTTCGAAACGCTGCGGCAACGCCTCGAGCCCGTCGAACGCGGCCGGCCGCGAAGGCTCCTGCCCAAGCGCCTCGCGAATCGTCTCGCCGAACTTGATCGGCTGCGCGGTCTCGAGCACGATCATCGGCACGCCCGGCTGCAGATGCTCGCGCGCGACCTTCAGACCGTCGGCCGTGTGCGTGTCGATCGTCGTCCGATAGCGCTCGAACACGTCGCGGATCGTCGCGATCCGGTCCTCGTGCGTGCTGCGGCCCGACACGAAGCCGAACTCGGCGACGCGCGCGAAATCGCCGCTCGCGGCGAGATCGAAGCCGCCCTTTTCCTCGACGTCGCGAAACAGCTGGACGACGCGCGCCGGATCGCGGCCGAGCAGATCGAACACGAAGCGCTCGAAGTTCGACGCCTTCGAGATGTCCATGCTCGGGCTGCTCGTGTGATACGTGTTCTCCGCGCTGCGCACGCGGTACGCGCCCGAGCGGAAGAACTCGTCGAGCACGTCGTTCTCGTTCGTCGCGACGACGAGCTTCTCGACTGGAAGGCCCATCATCCGCGCGATGTGGCCCGCGCAGACGTTGCCGAAGTTGCCTGACGGCACGGTGAACGACACGCGCTCGTCGTTGCGCTTCGTCGCCGCGAAGTAGCCCTTGAAGTAGTAGACGACCTGCGCGACGACGCGCGCCCAGTTGATCGAATTGACCGTGCCGATCTTGTATTGCGCCTTGAACGCGTGATCGTTCGACACGGCCTTCACGATGTCCTGGCAATCGTCGAACACGCCTTTCACCGCGAGGTTGAAGATGTTCGGATCCTGCAGACTGTACATCTGCGCGGTCTGGAACGCGCTCATCTTCTGGTGCGGCGACAGCATGAACACGCGCACGCCCTCTTTGCCGCGCATCGCGTACTCGGCCGCGCTGCCCGTGTCGCCCGACGTCGCGCCGAGGATGTTGAGCGTTTCGCCGTGCTTGGCCAGCGTGTACTCGAACAGATTGCCGAGCAGTTGCATCGCCATGTCCTTGAACGCGAGCGTCGGGCCGTTGGACAGCTCGAGCAGCGCAAGCGGCGCGCCGTTCTCGACGCCGAGCGTCGTGAGCGGCGTGACGTCGGCCGCGTTCCCGCCGTGGCGCGCGTTGCAGTAGACGGCCGCCGTGTACGTGCTGCGCGCGAGCGCGCGCAGGTCGTCGGCGGGGATGTCGTCGCAGAATTTCGACAGGATCTCGAACGCGAGATCCGCGTACGGCAGCGCGCGCCAGCGCGCGAGCTCGTCCGCCGACACGCGCGGATACTCGGCGGGCAAATAGAGCCCGCCGTCGGCGGCGAGGCCGCCGAGCAGGATGTCGGAGAACGTGTGGCGCTCGCCGATGCCGGCGCCGCGCGTGGAGATGTAATTCATGTCGTCCTCAGTTGAGCGCTTCCATGCGCAGCTTCGTCACCTTCGACACGACCGTCTCGAGCGATTCGATGCGCGCGATCGCCGCGTTGACGTTCTTCTCGATCGTCTCGTGCGTGATCAGGATGATGTCGGTCTCGCCGTTCGCGTCGTCGACCTGCTCCGATTCCTTCTGCAGGAGGGCGTCGATCGAGATGCCCGAATCGGCGAGGATGCGCGTGATGTCGGCGAGCACGCCCGTCTCGTCGGCGACGCGCAGGCGCAGGTAGTAGCCGCTCGACACCTCTTCGATCGGCAGGATCGGCGTGTTCGACAGGCTGTCCGGCTGGAACGCGAGATGCGGGACGCGGTGCTCGGGATCGGCCGTGTGCAGGCGCGTCACGTCGACGAGATCGGCGACGACGGCCGACGCCGTCGGCTCGGCGCCCGCGCCCTTGCCGTAATAGAGCGTCGTGCCGACCGCGTCGCCGTGCACGACGACCGCGTTCATCGCGCCCTCGACGTTCGCGAGCAGGCGCTTCGCCGGAATCAGCGTCGGATGCACCCGCAGCTCGATCCCGCGCTCGGTGCGGCGCGTGATGCCGAGCAGCTTGATCCGGTAGCCGAGCTCTTCCGCGTAACGGATGTCGGTCGCGGCGAGCTTGCTGATCCCTTCGACGTACGCGCGGTCGAACTGCACCGGCACGCCGAACGCGATCGCGCTCATGATCGTCGCCTTGTGCGCGGCGTCGACCCCCTCGATGTCGAAGGTCGGATCGGCTTCCGCGTAGCCGAGCTCCTGCGCGGCCGCGAGCGCGGTCGCGAAATCGAGGCCGCGGTCGCGCATTTCCGACAGGATGTAGTTCGTCGTGCCGTTGATGATGCCGGCGATGTACTGGATGCGGTTCGCGGTCAGGCCTTCGCGCAGCGCCTTGATAATCGGGATGCCGCCCGCGACGGCCGCCTCGAACGCGACCATCACGCCCTTCTCGCGCGCGGCCTCGAAGATCTCGGTGCCGTGCACCGCGAGGAGCGCCTTGTTGGCCGTCACGACGTGCTTGCCGTTCGCGATCGCGCGCAACACCAGCTCGCGCGCGAGGCCCGTGCCGCCGATCATCTCGGCGACGATCGCGATCGACGGATCGTCGACGACCGCGTTGAAATCGTCGCCGATCGACACGCCGTTCGCGTCGCCGTCGAGGGCGGCGAGCGCCTTCGCGGGATTGCGCACCGCGACGCGCGCGATCTCGATGCCGCGCCCGGCGCGACGCTTGATTTCCTCCTGGTTGCGGCGCAGCACCTTGAAGGTGCCGCCGCCTACCGTGCCGAAGCCCAACAGGCCTACTTTGATCGGTTCCATGCTGCGTGTGATCTATTGAGTGAAAAAAGTGGAACGCGCCCGGTCATGCCGAGTGGCGCTTCCGGTAGCCGTCGAGGAAGCGCGCGATCCGCTCGATCGAATCGGTCAGGTCGTCGACGTTCGGCAGGAACACGACGCGGAAATGGTCCGGCGTCGGCCAGTTGAAGCCTGTCCCCTGCACGAGCAGCACACGCTCCTTCAGCAGCAGCTCGAGGATGAACTGCTGGTCGTTCTCGATCGGATAAAGCTTCGGATCGAGACGCGGGAACATGTAGAGCGCCGCTTCCGGCTTCACGCACGACACGCCCGGGATCGACGTGAGCATGTCGTACGCGAGCTCGCGCTGCTTGTAGAGACGCCCGCTCGGCACGATCAGCTCGTTGATGCTCTGATAGCCGCCGAGCGCGGTCTGGATCGCGTACTGGCCGGGCACGTTCGCGCAGAGACGCATCGACGACAGGATGCCGAGGCCCTCGAGGTAGTCGTTCGCGCGGCGGCGGTTCTCGTCCGTGAGACCCGCGACCGACATCCAGCCCGCGCGATAGCCGCACGACCGGTAGCTCTTCGACAGGCTGTTGAACGTGACCGTGATCACGTCCTCGGCAAGCGACGCGAGCGCGGTGTGCGACTGGCCGTCGTAGACGATCTTGTCGTAGACCTCGTCGGCGAAGATCACGAGGCCGTGCTCGCGGGCGATCGCGATCAGCTCGAGCAGCAATTCGTCCGAATAGAGCGCGCCCGTCGGGTTGTTCGGATTGATGACGACGAGCGCCTTCGTGTTCGGCGTGATCTTGCGGCGGATGTCGTCGGGATCGGGCATCCAGCGGTTCGATTCGTCGCAGACGTAATGGACGGGCGTGCCGCCCGACAGGCTCACGGCCGCCGTCCACAGCGGATAGTCGGGCGCGGGCAGCAGCACCTCGTCGCCGTCGTTCAGGAGCGCCTGCGTCGCCATCACGATCAGCTCGGACGCGCCGTTGCCGATGTAGATGTCGTCGAGCCCAACGCCCTTCACGCCCTTTTGCTGCGTGTAATGCATGATCGCCTTGCGCGCGGCGAACACGCCCTTCGAGTCCGAATAGCCGGACGACGTCGGCAGATTGCGGATCATGTCCTGGATGATCTCGTCCGGCGCATCGAAGCCGAACGGCGCCAGATTGCCGATATTCAGCTTGATGATTCGGTGCCCCTCTTCCTCGAGACGCTTCGCGTGCTCGAGGACCGGGCCACGGATGTCATAGCAGACGTTGAGCAGCTTGTTCGACTTCTGAATTGGTTTCACGGCGGACACGTTCCTGGGTAATGCCTGGCGGGCCTGGGGAGCGGGGATCAAAACTGGAGAGCGGCCGGTAGCGCGCTGTCTAGGAATGGCTTCTTGCGGCTGCCGGGCGCGGCTTGTGGCGGCGCGCGACAGAAACGCCGCCCGGGAGCGGCTAAAAAGTTATAATTTAGCGGATTTTGGCCGACTTTCGCAATGCACCAATCCGGCCGCGGCCTCCGCGCGGCAGCGTCCGCCACGACGGCCGCGCGCATCGCGGCTGGCGGCCCGCCCCGTTCGGGGCCGGATCGCCGCGCCGACGCGGCCTTCGCTCCGGCCCTTTTCGACACCGCGGAAAACCGATTTGAAATTACACCAGGACCCGAGCAACACGCTCAACACCGTCACCGGCTACGGCCCCGATTACGTCGACATCAACCTGCGGCGCCACGAAAGCAGCGTGATCGTGCTGCCGGGCGCGCCCGTCGTCGAATGGCCCGTCGCGTCATTCGACGCGCTCACGCCCGAGCTGTTCGCGATGCTGCTCAAGCCTCAGCCCGAGGTGGTGATCTTCGGCAGCGGCGCGCGGCTGCGCTTTCCGCACCCGCGCCTGACGGCACAGCTCACCGCGCAGCGGATCGGCGTCGAAACGATGGATTTCCAGGCCGCCTGCCGCACGTACAACATCCTGATGGCCGAAGGCCGGAAGGTCGCCGCGGCGCTGCTGATCGAACGTTAAGCGAACGTTAAGCCGCCCTGCGCTAAAACACCCTGCGGCGCTTTGCGTCCCGTTTCGCGCCGCGCCCCGCTCGCCGCGGACGACAGCCGCAATCCGCCCGATCCAATCTTACAAACTCAATACGAATCTATGAACGATATGCCGTCGAGGCTACCGCTCAATCCCGCAGCGTCCTTCTCGCTCAATCGCGCCGCGCTCCTCATTCTCGTCGCGGCGCTCGCCGTCGTCTGGTTCGCGCCGCTCGGCCTGCGCCACCTGATCCCGAGCGACGAAGGCCGCTACGCCGAAATGGCCCGCGAGATGTTCGCGACGGGCGACTGGATCACGCCCCGCTACAACGGCTACAAGTATTTCGAGAAGCCGCCGCTGCAGACGTGGCTCAACGCGCTCACGTTCGCGTGGTTCGGCATCGGCGAATGGCAGGCGCGCCTCTACACCGCGCTCGCGAGCTTCGCCGGCGTGCTGGTCGCAGGCTTCACCGGCGCGCGCGTGTTCAACCCGCGCGCGGGCTTCTTCGCCGCGCTCGTGCTCGCGACGTCGCCGTACTGGAACCTGATGGGCCACTTCAACGCGCTCGACATGGGGCTGTCGCTGTGGATGACGGTCACGCTGTGCTCGCTCCTCCTCGCGCAGCGGCCCGGCATCGGGAAGCGCGCCGAGCGCGGCTGGATGTGGCTCTGCTGGGCGTCGATGGCGCTCGCAGTGCTGTCGAAGGGCCTGATCGGCCTGATCCTGCCGGGCGCCGTGCTCGTCCTCTACACGCTCGTGTCGCGCGACTGGGCGCTGTGGAAACGCCTCTACCTCGTGAGCGGCCTCGCCATCTTCTTCGCGATCGCAACGCCCTGGTTCGTGCTCGTGCAGTCGCGCAACCCCGAGTTCCTCAACTTCTTCTTCATCGTCCAGCAGTTCCGGCGCTACCTAACGCCCGAGCAGAACCGCCCCGGCGCGATCTACTACTTCGTGCCGGTGCTCCTCATCGGCTTCCTGCCGTGGCTGTCCGTCAGCGTGCAGAGCATCCGCCACGCGCTGCGCATCCCGCGCCAGCCGAACGGTTTCTCGCCGATGCTCGTGCTGATCGTCTGGAGCGCGTTCATCTTCGTGTTCTTCAGCGCGTCGCACTCGAAGCTGATCTCGTACGTGCTGCCCGTGGCGCCCGCGCTCGCGCTGATGATCGGCGCGTATCTGCCGCTCGTGTCGCGCGAGCAGTTCCGCCGCCATCTGTTCGGCTATCTGGTGTTCCTCGTCGCCGCTGCGTTCGGCACGCTGTTCCTCGCGCGGCTCGGCGACGCGCGCACGCCGAACGTGCAGTACCTGGCGTTCCAGAAGTGGGTGTACGCGGCGCTCGCCGTCGCGTTCGCGCTCACGCTCGTCGCCGTGTGGCTCAATCGCCGCGGCCGTGCGGGCATCGCCGCTGCGGCGCTCGCGTTCGGCGCCGGCTGGCTGCTGCTCGGCACGATCGGCGGCACCGGTCACGACACGTTCGGCCGCTACAGCTCGGGCGCGCTCCTCGCGCCCGCGATCCGCGCGGAGCTCGCGAAGCTGCCGCCCGACACGCCGTTCTATTCGGTCGAGACGCTCGACCACACGCTGCCCTTCTACGTCCGCCACACGACGATCATGGTCGCGCGCCAGGACGAGCTCTCATTCGGCATCTCGGTCGAGCCGGACAAGTGGATTCCGACCGTCGCCGAGTGGGAAGCGCGCTGGCGCGCCGATCGGTACGCGCTCGCGCTGATGTCGCCCGACCGCTACAGGCAGTTGTCGGAGGCGGGCCTGCCGATGCGCGTGGTCGCACAAGACAACCGGCGCGTCGTCGTCGAAAAGCCGCAACCCTGATACCGAAGGACGCGAATCGATGAATCCCGTCTCCCTCTTTTGCATCGTCACGGGCGTGATGCTGAACGCGTGCGCGCAACTGCTGCTGAAGGCCGGCGTGCGCGCCGTTGGACACTTCGAATTCACCCGTGCGAACATTGTGCCGATCGGCTTCAAGATCGCGACCCAATTGCCGATCATCGGCGGCCTCGGCTGCTACGTGCTCTCCGTCGTCGTGTGGATCGTCGGGCTGTCCCGGGTCGACGTGTCGGTCGCGTATCCGATGCTGTCGCTCGGCTACGTCGTCAACGCGTTCGCCGCGTGGTACCTGTTCGGCGAGGTGCTGTCGGTGCAGCGCCTCGTCGGCATCGGCATCATCCTGATCGGCGTGTTCGTGCTCGCGCGCAGTTGACGCGGCCGCACGCGGCCGAAGCGCATGACGCACGTCGGGTGCACCGACAAAAAGTGACGCACCCGTTTCGGCAGCCGGTGTTAAATGCGCGTGTCGGGCAGCGCCCGACTCCTTTCACACGACAACGAGCGAAGCTTACATGAGCCAGACTTCCGTTCCTTTCCTGCCGTTCGTCAAACCCGAGATCGACGAGGAGACCATTCAGGGCGTGGCCGACGTGCTGCGCTCCGGCTGGATCACGACCGGCCCGCAGTGCCAGCGCTTCGAAGCCGCGCTGTCCGAATTCTGCGGCGGGCGACCCGTGCGCGTGTTCAACTCGGGCACGGCGACGCTCGAGATCGGCCTGCGGATCGCGGGCGTCGGCTGCGGCGACGAAGTGATCACGACACCCGCGTCGTGGGTCGCGACGAGCAACGTGATCCTCGAGACGGGCGCGACGCCCGTGTTCGTCGACATCGATCCCGCGACGCGCAACCTCGATCTCGACCTCATCGAAAAGGCGATCACGCCGCGCACGAAGGCGATCATTCCGGTCTATCTCGCGGGCCTGCCCGTCGACATGGATCGCCTCTACGCGATCGCGCGCGCGCATGGCCTGCGCGTGATCGAGGACGCCGCGCAGGCGCTCGGCTCGACCTGGAAAGGCCAGCGCATCGGCGCACTCGGCGACATCGTGTCGTTCAGCTTCCATCCGAACAAGAACATCACGTCGATCGAAGGCGGCGCGCTCGTGCTCAACGACGAAGCCGAGGCGGCGCTCGCGCAGAAATACCGGCTGCAGGGAATCACGCGCACGGGCCATGACGGCATGGACTGCGACGTGCTCGGCGGCAAGTACAATCTGACCGATGTCGCGGCGCGCGTCGGCCTCGGCCAGTTGCCGCACCTCGAACGCTTCAACGCGACGCGGCGCGCGCTCGCGCGCCGGTATTTCGACGCGTTCGCGGGCGGTCCGGCGCTCGCGCTCGGCGTCGGGCTGCCCGTCGCGGACTTCGAGAACGGCAACTGGCACATGTTCCAGATCACGCTGCCGATCGAGAAGCTGTCGATCTCGCGCGGCGAATTCATGGAGCAGCTGAAGCAGCGCGGCATCGGCTCGGGCGTCCATTACCCGGCCATTCATCTTTTCACGCTGTACCGCGCACGCGGCTTCAAGGAGGGCATGTTCCCCCACGCCGAGCGCTTCGGCGCGACGACCGTCACGCTGCCGCTCTTCACGCAGATGAGCGGAGAGGACGTGCAACGGGTCGTCGACGCCGTCAACCAGATTTGCGAACAATACGGAAAATAAGCGGACATGAGTCACCCTGAAACACGCGCGACGAATCCTGAAGTCTCGATCGTCATCCCCGTGTACAACGAGGAAGCCGGACTCGCTGCGCTCTTCGCGCGGCTCTACCCGGCGCTCGACGCGCTCGACACGTCGTACGAAGTGATCCTCGTCAACGACGGCAGCCGCGACCGCTCGGCTGCCCTCCTCGCCGACCAGTTCCGCGTGCGTCCGGACACGACGCGCGTCGTGCTCCTGAACGGCAACTACGGCCAGCACATGGCGATCCTCGCGGGCTTCGAGCAGTCGCGCGGCGAGATCGTCGTCACGCTCGACGCCGACCTGCAGAACCCGCCCGAAGAAATCGGCAAGCTGGTCGCGAAGATGCGCGAAGGCTATGACTACGTCGGCTCGATCCGGCTGCAGCGCCAGGACAGCCTGTTCCGCCGCAAGGCGTCGGCCGCGATGAACCGGCTGCGCGAGCGCATCACGCGGATCAAGATGACCGACCAGGGCTGCATGCTGCGTGCGTACAGCCGCCACATCATCGATACGATCAACCGCTGCGGCGAGGTGAACACGTTCATTCCCGCACTCGCGTACACGTTCGCGCAAAACCCGACCGAAATCGAGGTCGCGCACGAAGAGCGCTTCGCGGGCGAATCGAAATACTCGCTGTACAGCCTGATCCGCCTAAACTTCGATCTCGTCACGGGCTTTTCCGTCGTGCCGCTGCAATGGCTGTCGTTCATCGGCGTGATCCTGTCGCTCGGCTCGGCCGGACTCTTCGTGCTGCTCGTCGTGCGGCGCTTCATCGTCGGCGCGGAAGTGCAAGGCGTGTTCACGCTCTTCGCGATCACGTTCTTCCTGCTCGGCGTGATCATCTTCGCGCTCGGCCTGCTTGGCGAATACATCGGACGAATCTATCAACAGGTCCGCGCGCGACCGCGCTACCTGATCCACACCGTGCTCGAGGCGCGCGACGGCAAGCCCGGCGTCACGCTGCCGATCGAGCGCCGCGAGGCCGCGCGATGAAGCCGCGCGCCGTCGTCTTCGCGTATCACAACGTCGGCGTCCGCTGCCTGCAGGTGCTGCTCGCGCGCGGCGTCGACGTCGCGCTCGTCGTCACGCACGAGGACAGCCCGACCGAGAACATCTGGTTCGGCAGCGTCGCGTCGGTCGCGGCCGAGCACGGGATTCCCGTCGTCACGCCCGCCGATCCGAAGCGCGCCGAAGTGCGCGAAGCGGTCGCGAGCGCGAAGCCAGACTTCATCTTCTCGTTCTATTACCGGCACATGCTGCCCGCCGACCTGCTCGCGCTCGCCGCGCGCGGCGCGTACAACATGCACGGATCGCTCTTGCCGAAGTACCGCGGCCGCGTGCCGACGAACTGGGCGGTGCTGAACGGCGAGACCGAAACGGGCGCGACGCTGCACGAGATGGCCGCGAAGCCCGACGCGGGCGCGATCGTCGGCCAGACCTCGGTGCCGATCCTGCCCGACGACACCGCCGCGCAAGTGTTCGACAAGGTCACGGTCGCGGCCGAGCAGACGCTCTGGCGCGTACTGCCCGCGCTGATCGCGGGCGAGGCGCCACACCTGCCGAACGATCTGTCGCAAGGCAGCTACTACGGCGGGCGCAAGCCCGAAGACGGCCGCATCGATTGGTCGCAGTCCGCCGCGCAAGTCTACAACCTGATCCGCGCGGTCGCGCCGCCGTATCCGGGCGCGTTCGCCGACCTCGACGGCGCGCGCTTCGTGATCGCGCGCGCGCGCCTCGCGGCCCCCGGCTCGGCTGCCGCACGCGCGGCCGTCGATTTGCCGCCGGGCCTGCACGTAAGCGATAATGCGCTGTTCGGCGTTTGCGGCGACAGCCGCGCCGTCTCCATTCTCGAACTGCGCCGACAGCGCGACGGCGGCGAAACCGTGGTTTCCCCGACGGAATTCGCTCAGTTCATTCATTCCTCCCGTCATTCATGAAAGCTAAAAAAGTCCTGATCCTGGGTGTGAACGGCTTCATCGGCCATCACCTGTCGAAGCGCATTCTCGAAACCACCGATTGGGAAGTGTTCGGCATGGACATGCAGACCGACCGGCTCGGCGATCTCGTCAAGCACGAGCGGATGCATTTCTTCGAAGGCGACATCACGATCAACAAGGAGTGGGTCGAGTATCACGTGAAGAAGTGCGACGTGATCCTGCCGCTCGTCGCGATCGCGACGCCCGCCACTTACGTGAAGCAGCCGCTGCGCGTGTTCGAGCTCGACTTCGAGGCGAACCTGCCGATCGTGCGCTCGGCCGTCAAGTACGGCAAGCACCTCGTGTTTCCGTCGACGTCCGAGGTGTACGGCATGTGCGCCGACGAGCAGTTCGACCCGGACGCGTCCGCCCTCACCTACGGCCCGATCAACAAGCCGCGCTGGATCTACGCGTGCTCGAAGCAGCTGATGGACCGCGTGATCTGGGGCTACGGGATGGAAGGCCTGAACTTCACGCTGTTCCGTCCGTTCAACTGGATCGGCCCGGGCCTCGACTCGATCTACACGCCGAAGGAAGGCAGCTCGCGCGTCGTCACGCAGTTCCTCGGCCACATCGTGCGCGGCGAGAACATCAGCCTCGTCGACGGCGGCTCGCAGAAGCGCGCGTTCACGTACGTCGACGACGGCATCAGCGCGCTGATGAAGATCATCGAGAATCTGAACGGCATCGCGACCGGCAAGATCTACAACATCGGGAATCCGAACAATAACTTCTCGGTGCGCGAACTCGCCAACAAGATGCTCGAGCTCGCGGCGGAATTCCCCGAGTACGCGGATTCGGCGAAGCACGTGAAGCTCGTCGAGACGACGTCGGGCGCGTACTACGGCAACGGCTATCAGGACGTGCAGAACCGCGTGCCGAAAATCGAGAACACGATGCAGGAGCTCGGCTGGGCGCCGCAGTTCACGTTCGACGACGCGCTGCGCCAGATCTTCGAGGCGTACCGCGGCCACGTCGCCGACGCGCGCGCGCTCGTCGAGCAGCACGGCTAAAGAGGCATCATCGCTTGGCTCGCATCATTCTCAAGATCGACGTCGACACGCTGCGCGGCACGCGCGAAGGCGTGCCGAACCTCGCGCGCATCTTCGATCGCTTCACCGCGCGCGCGACGTTCCTCTTCAGCCTCGGCCCGGATCACACCGGCTGGGCGATGCGCCGCGTGCTGCGGCCGGGCTTCCTGAAGAAGGTGTCGCGCACGTCGGTCGTCGAGCATTACGGCGTCAAGCAGCTGCTGTACGGCGTGCTGCTGCCCGGCCCCGACATCGGCCGTCGCGCGACGGCCGAGATGCGTGCGATCCACGAAGCCGGCTTCGAATGCGGGATCCATACGTGGGATCACGTGTACTGGCAGGACAACGTTCGCGAACGTCCGCGCGACTGGACCGTGCGCGAGATGCGCAAGAGCCGCGAGCGCTTCATCGACATCTTCGGCGCGCCGCCCGTCACGCACGGCGCGGCCGGCTGGCAGATGAACGACGCGGCGTTCGAGCAGATCGACGCATGGGGCATGCGCTACGCGTCGGACGGCCGCGGCCACTCGCCGTATCTGCCCGTCGTCGAAGGCAAGACGCTCGCGCACGTACAGATGCCGACGACGCTGCCGACGCTCGACGAGATTCTCGGCATCGACGGCATCGACACCGGCAACGTCGCCGCGCATCTGCTCAAGCACACCGAACGCAATCCGCACGACCAGGTGTTCACGCTGCACGCGGAACTCGAAGGACAAAAGCTCGCGCCCGTGTTCGAGCAACTGCTCGCGGGCTGGCGCGCGCAAGGCCACACGTTCGCGACGATGGGCGACTATTACGCGACGCTGGACCGCGCCGCGCTGCCATCGTACCCTGTCGCGTGGGGCGAAATCCCCGGCCGCTCCGGCGAACTGATCGTTCAGCCCGACTGAACGAAAGCCGCCCGCCGCCCCCCCCGTCTCGCATCGCCACGCGCGGCCCGCCGTCCGCGCTCTTCCATAACAACAGGAGAAACACGTGTCCGTCGAAGTCGACCGTCAAGTTCCCGATTTCACCGCGCCTGCCACGGGCGGCGGGTTTTCGCTATCGGGCATCAAGGGCAAGAAGCTCGTGCTGTACTTCTATCCGAAGGACAACACGCCCGGCTGCACCACCGAGGGCTTGCAGTTCCGCGACCTGTATCCGAAGTTCGAGAAGGCCGGCGCGGAAATCGCAGGCGTGTCGCGCGACAGCCTGCGTTCGCACGACAACTTCAAGGCGAAGCTCGAACTGCCGTTCCCGTTGATTTCTGATCCCGACGAAACGCTCTGCACGCTGTTCGGTGTCATGAAATTGAAGAAAATGTATGGCAAGGAAGTACGCGGAATCGAGCGCTCGACGTTCGTCATCGACGGCGAAGGCGTGTTGCGCCACGCATGGCGCGGCGTGAAGGTGCCGGGTCACGTCGACGACGTGCTGAGTGCTGTACAAGCGCTTTGAGGCGCGCTATATTGGGCCGCAATGAATGCCTGTCCGACCCATTTTTCTCGTAGCTGCGCCGATGGTCGAAACGATGCGTCCACGCATCTGACGCGCAGCACGACGGTTAGAGCCGAGCCGCTTGTCCCTGTTCGGGGGAGCGGCTTTTTTTATGGTTTTCGGGTCGGCCGATCCGCGCCGGCCGTCCAACGCGTCAAGGAGACGATCGAAATCTAGGCGAACCGGCGATTCGAACCCATGTGCGCCACTGCGCGCAAACTGCACGCACCAAGCGTCGCAGGATGCGAACGGCGGCGCATGCCTGCGACACGATTCCTCCCGAGGGACACCATGCCTTTGCCTACTCCCCCCAGCAAGCTCGGCAGCCTGCTGCCACCCGACGAATACAAGGCGAAAGCGCGGCCTGCGAAAGCCGCGAAGCAATCCGCCTCCGGGAGCCCCGCTCACGCCGTCGCGGCCGACTATCACGCGGCGAACGTAGCCGATCCGATGATGGTTGCCGCCAATACCGCCGCACCGCTGCGCGCGGTCGCACAGGCGGAAGCCGCAAGCGCCGCCGAGCCGCGCGCACGCAGGACGAAGCAAACCGCCGCGCTGCTGCAGGCGGTGCCCGCCGCGCCCAACGCCCCGGTCGCGCGCTCGTCGAAGACCGATGCGACGAAGCCCGCAGCGACCGCTGCCGCCGCACCGCGCGCAGCCGCGAAGACGCGCGGGCGCAAGGACGCCGAAATCGAGATGCAAAAGCTCTTCGTGCTCGACACGAACGTGCTGATGCACGATCCGAGCAGCCTGTTCCGCTTCGAGGAGCACGACGTCTATCTGCCGATGATGACGCTCGAGGAGCTCGACAATCACAAGAAGGGGATGTCGGAAGTCGCACGCAACGCGCGTCAGGTGAGCCGCACGCTCGACGCGCTCGTCGCCGACGGCGGCCCGATCTCGGCCGGCATTCCGCTCGCGCGCCTCGGCAGCCGCGAGGCGCTCGGCCGCCTGTACTTCCAGACGACGCTCACGAGCATCGAGCCCGTCGAAGGCCTGCCGCAAGGCAAGGCCGACAACCAGATCCTCGGCGTCGTGCGCGCGCTGCAGCGCGAGCGGCCGGATCGCCAGGTCGTGCTGGTGTCGAAAGACATCAACATGCGGATCAAGGCGCACGCGCTCGGCCTGCCCGCCGAAGACTACTTCAACGACCAGGTCCTCGAAGACAAGGATCTCCTCTACACCGGCGTGCGCGAACTGCCGCAGGACTTCTGGACGAAGCACGCGAAGGGAATGGAGAGCTGGCAGGACACGAAGACGGGCACCACGTACTACCGCGTGACGGGGCCGCTCGTCGTGTCGATGCTCGTCAACGAGTTCGTCTACCTCGAACCGCAAAACGGCGAGCCCGCGTTCCATGGGCTCGTGCGCGAGCTGAACGGCAAGACGGCGCTCCTGCAGACGCTGCGCGACTACAGCCACCACAAGAACAACGTGTGGGGGATCACCGCGCGCAACCGCGAGCAGAACTTCGCGCTGAACCTGCTGATGAACCCCGAGATCGACTTCGTCACGCTGCTCGGCCAGGCCGGCACCGGCAAGACGCTCGTCGCGCTCGCGGCGGGCCTCGCACAGGTGCTCGACGACAAGCGCTACAACGAGATCATCGTCACGCGCGCGACCGTGCCCGTCGGCGAGGACATCGGCTTTTTGCCGGGCACCGAGGAAGAGAAGATGCAGCCGTGGATGGGCGCGTTCGACGACAACCTCGAAGTGCTGCAGAAGACCGACGACGCGGCAGGCGAATGGGGCCGCGCGGCGACGCAGGAGCTGATCCGCTCGCGCCTCAAGGTGAAGAGCATGAACTTCATGCGCGGGCGCACGTTCGTCGACAAGTACCTGATCATCGACGAGGCGCAGAACCTGACGCCGAAGCAGATGAAAACGCTCGTCACGCGCGCGGGTCCGGGCACGAAGATCATCTGCCTCGGCAACATCGCGCAGATCGACACGCCGTACCTGACGGAAGGCAGCTCGGGCCTCACGTACGTCGTCGACCGCTTCAAGGGCTGGGGCCACAGCGGCCACGTGACGCTCGCGCGCGGCGAGCGCTCGCGCCTCGCCGACTACGCGTCCGACATCCTGTGACGACACGCTGACAGCCGCGCCGAGCGGCCCCAGCGCGACGCGGCGCCTGATTCGTCAGGCGCCGCTTTTTTCATTTCGGGGGTCGAATCATCTGCGAGCAGCCGTTCGTCTTGCACAACATTTACACGCACAACTTCAAGTAATTTCTCAAGAATTCTGTCGCGGACAAATAGAAATGTCCGGTTTTGTAGCAAATGAAATGTCCGCATGTTGGCGGGGGCGGCAAGCCGGCC
>NZ_LOWC01000059.1:0-23642 GCF_001522845.1 Burkholderia sp. BDU5
GACGAGAATGTCCGCATTGACGGGCGTGCCGTGGCTTTCGACGGGCACAAGACCTCATGCGGGGCCACGCTCATCTCCTCGATTCCAACGTCCGGCCGTACTTAATGCAGGATGCCGACGAAAAGAAGAGCCGGCAGCGCCCATCGACGAAGGCGGTGAACCGAATTGCCGCCGGCGTTCACCACGCCCGCCGTCGGCGCTCCGTTATGCGCGCTCCTTGCGCGCCTGCGCCACCGTCATCCAACAAAGCACCGCAGCCGCGAGCCACGCGCACGCGAAAAACAACTCGAGATTCTGCAGGTTCTGAAAATTCTCCACGTTCTGATATCGGCATGTCAGATGCGCTCGAAACGGAACGCAGCCCGTCTGGTTGTTGTGGAAAAACGTGAACAGGTGATAGAAACCCAGGACCGTGAAAGCCAGGGCGATTAGTGCGAATTTTCTGGTTTTGCTCATCGCGGGTGTCGTTGATCGAAGCGGCGTCAGATTACTCTTTATCGGACCGGCGAGGAAGCGGATCGGTGGACGCGCCGTCTGTTGCGCGCCGTAATTGCCATGCCCGTCGTGATGAGCGGCGCGAGGGCGATCGTGCTCGGCGGGACCGGCGCATTCATCGCGGGCATCGCGATGGGGCTCGCGCCGTCGCCTTGGCGGATCGTGGTGCCGATCCGCAGGCGCGACCGTTCGCCTGCGCGGCTGGCATGCGCGACGGCTGCGATTCAATATGCCGACGGCGCGAGCGAATCCGCCGCGACGACTCGATCCCTTCCCTCCGTCTTCGCCCGGTACAACGCGCCGTCCGCCGCCCGGACGAACGCGTCGAGCGACGCATGCGTCGAGCGCCGGCTCGTCGCGCATCCGACGCTCACGCTGAAGGGCGGAATCGTATCGGGCGTGCCGGCCGGCATCGCGTCGCGGATGCCCGTGCGGATCGACTGCGCGACCGTCATCGCGCCCGCCTCGTCGGTATCGGGCAGGATCACGACGAATTCCTCGCCGCCGTACCGCGCCGCCAGGCCGCCCGGACGGCGTGCGCGGCGCGCGATGCACGCGGCGAGCCATTGCAGCGCGAGATCGCCTTGCGCGTGGCCATGCGCGTCGTTGTAGCGCTTGAAGTGGTCCGCGTCGATGAAGAGGATCGACAGGCGGCTTTCGTTGCGCTGCAGCCGCTCCCATTCGTTTTGCAGCGCATGATCGAGCGCGCGGCGGTTCTTGAGGCCGGTCAGCGGATCGGTCTGCGACAGCTCGAGCAATCGATCCTGTGCGGCGGCACGGTCGCGGAGCGCGAATGCGAGCAGCCAGACCACGCCGGAAAACGCGATGCTCACGCACGCGGCCGAGATGCCGACGCTGAGCGCGAGCGAGCGCCATGATGCGAGCACGTCCTGTTGGGCGGGCGCGACGATCGCGACCAGCGGCGTGCCCGGAATGCGCTCGAACGTGTAGAGGCGCAGCACGCCGTCGATCGGCGATCGCGCCGCATAGAATCCGGCGTCCTGGTTCGCCATCCGCGGAAAGGTCGGCGATTTCACGACGACGCTCGGCCCGTCATGCGGCAGGTCCGGGTTGCGCGCGACGAGCGTGCCGTCGACGTGAACGATCGCGCTGACGCCGTGCGGGCCGACGTTCAGCTTCGACAGCAGATGCTGGAAGTAGGCGACGTCGATCGCGACGACGGCGACGCCGCCGAACGTGCCGTCGGGCTTGCCGATCCGCCGGCTCAACGCGATCGACTCGACGCCGCCGCGCGTCCGTGACCGGTAGGGCTTGGACACGTACAGCCCCGCGTCGCCGGCCTGCTCGTGCACGAGAAAATAATCCCGGTCCGTGAAGCTGCCCGCGTGCGACGCGCTGCAGCAGCCGTCGACGATATGCCCCTGCGCATCCATCATGCCCATGCCGGTGACGTACTTCGCGGCGGCCGTCCGGTCGAACAGCAGCGCGTGCCGCGTCGCGCGATCGAGGCGCCGGACGTCGGTCTGATGGAGGCCGGAGATCAGCGTGAGCAGCGAGTGATCGGATGCATCGATCGTACGCGCGATGTTGTTGACGACGATCGTCGTGACGTTTCTCGACGTTTCGTGCGCATGCTCGATCGCCTCGTTGCGCGCTGCATTGAGCGTGAGCAGGCTGATCGACAGCACGCCGAACGCCATCAGCGTGCCCAGCGCGCCGACGATCCACGGATGGCGGCCGGTCAGGACGGCGAGGCGGCTGGTCGGGATGCAGGCGATCACGATGCGAGGTTCTTGTACCGAGTTGGGGGCGCGCCGCGCCGGGCTCACGGATCGTCATCGGTGAACGGCGGTGCGGCAGTGCGGCAGTGCGGCAGTGCGCGGACGACGCACCGGTCGCGCTGCGAGCGGAGCGCGTCTTCGAATGCGCGTCGATCGGCGGCTTTCGCGTTATCGGCCGAAGCGGGCGAAACTTTATGTCGATGGCCGGGGCGTTCGGAAGCCGGTGTCCAGGAGCGCGCTGCGGGCGGCCATGTCGCGCATGCGCTCGAGGGTGCGACGGCCTGTCGGTCAGCGTCCCGAATTTCGCGGCGATGTCTCGACGGCATTCAGCGTGCGTCGCCGGATCCAGCTGCTCGCGAGCCGGATCGCGAGCCAGTAAGGCGTCGACAGCAACAGCAGCTTCACGGAACGGTTCGGACAATAAACGAACGTCTCGGTCCTGAGAAGATGGCCGCGCTGCGGCGCGTCGGCGACGCTGAACCGCAACACGAGCTTCGTATCGCGTGAATCGCGGTGGCGTTCGAATGCGTCGGCATCGCGGATCGAAGCGAGCCCGACATTCGGTCGCCAGAACCGGCCGACGAGACCGAGCGACAGCTCGCGCTCGTCGCGTCGCAGGACCGCGAACGAATCGAATCCGAAACGGCGCGCGGCGCCGGATGCGGGCGCCTTCGACCAAGCGTCCGCCATGCGCTTCGGCAACTCGCGAATCGACAGCAGCGTATCGACGACGACGTCGGCGCGCATGTCCGCGCGACTGCGGGCACGCGGCTGTGGGCGTCGCGAGCCGCGGCGGCGGCCTTTACCGCCTCGCCGCCGCTCGCTTGTCCGCCGCCTGAAGATAGCCGATCGCCGCGCCCGTCAGCAGCAGCGGCCAGAGCAGATACCATCCCGTCGTCGCGAGCAGCAGGATCGCCGACAGAAACGCGACGATCGAACTGCGATGCGCGAATCCGCCGCGCGGCAGCAGCTTCGCGGCCGCCGCCGCGCCGAGCACGTAGGCCATCACGAAGTTGCCCGACGTCGCGAGCATGAGCGGCTTCGGGCCCATCCCCGTCGCGACCGTCACGCCGAGCGCGCAGCCCGCCAGCGCCGCGATCACCGCGAGACTGCGCGGGGCGCGTTGCCCGGCTGGCTGCCTCGCGCGAACCAGCAGGGGGCAGCGCGCCGTCCCGCATGCGGCGTCGACGTCGCGGGTGCGGCGAAGCGGCGGCCGTGTCGATGGCGGGGCGCGCGCCGGTGTCGGGCCGAACGTCGCGGCTCAGGCGTTTGCGTCGTCGAGGCAGTCGCGTGCGTCATCGATGCCGCGCGAGCCTCGCGCGCGCGTCGTCCTGCTCGACGGCGTCGAGCCCGCGCGCGTAGACGAACTGTCCGCCGACGAGCGACGCGATCGGCACGCCGTCGCGGAACAGGACCCGGTTGCCCGCGAGCGCGGGCACGCGGTCGCCCGGCAGCAGCGTGCCCGTCAGATTGAGCGGATCGGCGCCGCTCACGCACAGCATCAGCCCTTCGGCCGGCCGGCGGCGGAGGTCGCGCAGGATCGGGATCGCGTCGGGCAGCGCGAACTGCTCGCCCGCGAGGCCCGCGACGAAGCGGCCGCCGCGGATCTCGCCGCGCGCCTCGAGCAGCCGATAGACGGGCAGCAGCTCGCGCCAGCTCGGCATCCATTCGGCTTCGCACGCGAGGATTCGCCAAAACACGACGCCGTAGCGGCGCAAGAGCGTCCGCGCGACGTGCTCGAGCGCGGCCGGCGCAATCGTATGGCGGCCCGTGGGCGGCGGTGCGGCGCGCATCGCGCGGGCCACGCGCGCGTCGCCGAGCGCGACGGTGTCCGCATCGCCGGGATGGCGAGCGTAGCCGCTGCCGCTGCCGTTCTCGACGTCTTCGAACGCGTTTTCGCCGCCGCCGAAATCGACGCGAGTCAGCGGCAGCCGTTGCACGAGCGCCCAGCGTCCCGCGTCGTCCATCCCGCCGATCAGCGCGCCGCCGCGCCGCGTGCGCGACGACCGGTGCGTGCTGCGCTGCGCGGCCGGCTTGATCAGCGCGCGCAGGCCCGCGAAGCTGTCCGCGTTGACGAGGCCCGCCGCGACGAGCTCGCCGAGCGCGCGTTCGAGCTCGACGGGCAACAGGCGCGCGTGCGCGACGAGCTCGTCGAAGAACATCGCGCCGTACGCGGCGAGTGTCGCGCGCACGCGCTCGGCGCGTGCGGACAGCGCCGGCTGCGCGGCCGGATCGCGCAGCGCCTGCCAGACGGCGAGCTCGCGGCGCGGCAGCAGCACGACGGGCGTCGTCTTCACGGGCGCGCTCGCGGCCTTCGCCGGCGCGCCGAGCCGCGCCCACGCGAGCTTGCCCGCGCGGCACGGCTCGTCGAGGCCGCCCATCACGTAGTCGGCGAGCCGCGCGGGCAGCAACTCATCCTCCCATGCGCTCGCGGCCGCCTCGAAGCCCTCGAGCTGATGGACGACCGATGCGAGCGCATCCACGCCCATCCCGCGCGTGTCGGGCGCGACGCGCTGCCAGTGGAACAGGAAGCGCATGAAGTCCGCGAGCTCGACGGGCTCGATCTCGCGTCGCAGCCGCTTCACCGTGTAGCGGTGGATGCGCGCGAGCAGATGCCGCTCGCACCATTCTTCGTCGCGCGCGCCCGGCGTGAAGCGGCCGCGCATCGCGTAGCCTTCGCGCTCGAGCGCAGCGAGCGCGATTGCGACCGACGACGCGGGCAGCGCGAGCGGCGTCGCGAGCGCGTCGGCCGTCAGCGGCCCGAAGCCCGTGAGCCGCGCGCGGATCACGTCGACGAGCGCCGCGTCGGGTTCCCACGGCGCGTCGAAGCCGGGCGGCGGCTCGAGCGGCGGCGCGAGCGCGGCGTCGCCGCCGTATAGCGCGCGCATGCACGCGACGCGCTCGGCCGGTATCCATAGTCCGCGGCCGTCCGCGAGCGCGAGCCGCGCGGCGCGCCTGCGGGCCGCGAGCCGCTCGGCGCACGTGCGCCAGCCGTCGTTCGCGCCGATTTCGCCGTCGGACACGCATGCGAGGCCGACGAGCGCGTCGTGCATCTCGTCGTCGTCGCGCACGAGCGGCCAGGCCTCGTCGCGCACCGAATCGATCGCGCCCGCGTCGAGCGCGCCGAGATCGTCGGCGGATGCCGGATCGCTCCATCGCCGCGCGAGTACGGCCTGCGTGCGGCGCTCTTCGAGCGGCGCGTCGTCGAGGAACGCGTACGGCTTCGCGTTGAGGATCTCGGCCGCGAGCGGCGACGGCGCGGGCAAATCGCGCGCGACGAGCGCGACGCCGCCCGACTCGATCCGCCGCAGCAGCGCGAGCCAGCCTTCGGTGTCCATCGCTTCGTGCAGGCAGTCGTCGAGCGTCTGGTCGACGAGCGGGTGCTTCGGCACTTCGCGCTCGCCGACGATGTTTTCCGCGCACGCGACCTGATCGGGGAACACGGTCGCGAGCAGATCGTCGCTCTTCATCCGCTGCAACTGCGGCGCGACCTTGCGGCCGCCCGCGAAGCGCGGCAGCGCGAGCGAGGTCGTCGCGTTCCAGCGCCAGCGCGCATTGAAGAGCGGCGCGTCGAGGAGCGCCTGGATCAGCACGTGCTCGGCGCTCGCCGGGCGCAGATAGCGCCAGACTTCGTCGAGCGCGAAACTGTGCGCGAGCGACAGCGACAGGATCAGCGCGTCGTCGGTCGCGGCCGCCTGCAGCTCGAAGTTGAACGTGCGGCAGAAGCGCTTGCGCAGCGCGAGGCCCCATGCGCGGTTGATCCGGCTGCCGAACGGCGAGTGGATCACGAGCTGCATGCCGCCCGATTCGTCGAAGAAGCGCTCCATCACGAGCGTGTCCTGCGTCGGCAGCGCGCCGAGCGCCGCGCGCGCGCGCGCGAGGTAGTCGGCGATCTGTCGCGCGGCTGCGGCGTCGAGGCCGAGTTCGCCCGTCAGCCACGCGAGCACGGGCGCGAGTCGGCGCGGTTCGGGGGCGGCTTCGGACGGCGCGGCGTCGATGGATGCGGCGGCGGGCCGCGACGCAGCGGCCGGTGCGGCCGGAGCGGGGAGGCGGGCGGCGGCGCGACTGCGCGATGTGTCGCCGTCCGCGGCGTCCGCAGCCGCGGCGGCGACTTGTCTGTCGCCTTGCGCGAAAGGGGCGGCCTCGCCGTCGCGGGCAAACGGCGTGCCTGCGTCGCCAGGCGACGCGGCGCGCGCGGCGGCAGCGGCTTTGCCGGGCGGCGGCGTGCCGGTTTCCGCGCGCAGCCGCACGCGGGTTCGAGACGCCGGCGAATCGGCGCGCGCGAGCGGCGCATCGCGTCGCGCGCTCGCCGTCGTGCGTGAGGCTGACGGCGCATTCGGCCGCGCATTCCGCGCGTTGTCGCCCGTGCGCGAAACGCCGCCGATCGCGACCGCCGCGCCGGCGTTCTCCGCATCGGCATCGTCCACATCCGCGTCATCGTGCACGCCGCGCGCATCCCCGCGCGCCAGCAGCGCGTCGACATGCGCGCGCAGCCGCGCGACGCCCGCCGACAGCTCGTCGCTGCGCGCGGGCGCCTCACCGAGCCAGAACGGGATGTTCGGCGCCTGCCCATGCGCATCCTCGACGCGCACGCGCCCCGTCTCGATCCGGATGATCCGGTACGACTGGTTGCCGAGCTGGAACACGTCGCCCGCGAGGCTCTCGACCGCGAAATCCTCGTTGACCGTGCCGATGTTCACGCCCTGCGGCTCGAGCAGCACCGCGTAGTCGGCGTTGTCGGGAATCGTGCCGCCCGACGTGACGGCCGCGAGCCGCGCGCCGCGCCGCCCGCGCACCGTGTGCGCGACGACGTCGCGATGCAGGTACGCGGCGCGCGCGCCGCGCCGGCTCGTGAAGCCTTCGGCGAGCATCTTCAGCACGCCGTCGAACTGCTCGCGCGAAAGCGCCGCGTACGGCGCGGCCTGTGTCATGCAGCGATAGAGCGCGTCCTCGTCCCACTCGCGGCACGCAACCTCGGCGACGAGCTGCTGCGCGAGCACGTCGAGCGGCGCGTGCGGGATTCGCAGCAGGTCGAGCTCGCCGCGCCGCACGCAGTCGAGGAGCGCCGCGCATTCGACGAGCTCGTCGCGCGACAGCGCAAAGAGCCGCCCCTTCGGCACGCCGCCGACGCGGTGCCCGGAGCGCCCGACGCGCTGCAAGAACGGCGCGATTCCGCGCGGCGAGCCGAGCTGGCAGACGAGATCGACGTCGCCGATGTCGATCCCCAGCTCGAGCGACGCGGTCGCGACGAGCAGCTTCAGCTTGCCGTGCTTCAAGCGCTGCTCGGCGTCGAGGCGATGCGCCTTCGCGAGGCTGCCGTGATGCGCGGCGATCGCGTCCGCGCCCAGGCGGTCGGCGAGATGGCGCGCGGCGCGCTCAGCCATCCGGCGCGTGTTGACGAACACGAGCGTCGTCCGGTGTGCGGCCGCAAGCTCGGCGATCCGGTCGTAGAGGCGCTCCCACACGTCGTTCGCCATCACCGGGCCGAGCGGCACGGGCGGCAATTCAAGCGCGAGGTCGCGCGTGCGCGTGTGGCCCGTGTCGACGATCGCGCAGTCGAGCGGCGCGTCGCCGCAGCCGCCGACGAGAAAGCGGGCGACCGCCTCGACCGGCTTTTGCGTCGCGGACAGCCCGATCCTCGGCAGCCTGCGGCCGGCGAGCGCGTCGAGCCGCTCGAGCGACAGCGCGAGATGGCTGCCGCGCTTGTTGTTCGCGAGCGCGTGGATTTCGTCGACGATCACGGTGCGCGTGCTCGCGAGCATCCGCCGGCCCGATTCGGACGACAGCAGCACGTACAGCGATTCCGGGGTCGTGACGAGAATGTGCGGCGCATGCTTGCGGTGCGCGACGCGCTCGGCCTGCGTCGTGTCGCCCGTGCGGACCGCGGTGCGGATCTGCGGCGCCGGCAGCCCGCGCCTTGCGATCTCGGCGGCGATGCCGGCGAGCGGCGCGTCGAGGTTCACGTGGATGTCGTTCGACAGCGCTTTCAGCGGCGACACGTAGACGACGAGCGTCTCGTCCGGCAGCGCGCCGTCGTGCGCGAGCGCATCGCGCACCAGATCGTCGAGCGCGGACAGGAATGCAGTGAGCGTCTTGCCGGAGCCCGTCGGCGCGGCGACGAGCGTCGAGCGGCCGGCCTTGATGTGCGGCCACGCGAGCGCCTGCGCGCCGGTCGGCGCGGCGAAGGTACCGGAGAACCAGGCGGCGACGACGGGGTGGAACGCGTCGAGCGCGCTGGCAGCGGGGCGGGGTGTGGTGACGTTCATCGCAACCGTAAATGAGGGCGGGCGCGGGCGTCGCAAGGCCCGGCCCGGCGACACAGTGTGCCAGACGCGCGGGCGGTCTGCAGACAGGGGCGCGGCGCGATGCGCCGTGCGGACCCGGCGGCGGGAAGCGGGGGCAGTCGCTGGATGCGACTAACCGCTGGATCGCGTTTCGCAGGGGACGTGGGCGATCGAGACGGCGCGAGTCATGCGGCGCAGATGGAGGAAATGCGCCGAACACATTGGTTGCGACGATTGGATGGGATTGCGGTTTCGCGTCGTCGGCTGCGTATCGGCGTTGGCGTCGATATCGGCATCGGCATCGGCATCGGCATCGGCAGAGGCGGCATCCGCGCGCGCGATCGCCGCGTCACGGCGATCGCGCGCCGGCGCCGATAGTCGTCAGAACAGCAGTTTCGTCAGCGTGCCGATCGGGTCCGTGAACGCGCTCATCGGATTGACGAGCAGGAGTTGGAGCGTCTCGATCGTGTGCGCAATGATCGCGATCCCGTAGACGATTTTCACGGCGGCGAGCGCCGCCACGACCTGTGCCGCGCGCGCCCAGAAGCGCCGGCCGGTGCGATCGATGTGACGCGCGGCCGCGCGCCAGACGCCGACGATCCACCAGATGTTGAGGAGCGACAGCGCGGCGTCGGCGAAGACGGCGGTCGGGATGGCCGCCATCGCGTGAGCCAGTGAATCGCCGCCCGGCCCTTGATCCAACGCTGAAAATGCGCGGCTCATCAGAAAGTGGCTGCTGATCGTCCGGAGCGCGGAGAGCGGCAACGGGTTCAGCCAGAAGCTGACGGAGAGCGAATAGTCGCCGCGCCAGTGCCGCACGATCCAGCGAAGCGGGCCGAATCCCGGCGCCGGGCGCGTGGCGGACGAAGGCGTCGTGATGTCATCGGTCATGTTCTTGTGTGTTGTCGTGCGAACGATCCGGCCTGATCGTCGAAGGGGGCGGCGGGGCCGCGCCCGCCATTCTACCGGCGGGGATCGCGTCGACCTGTCGGCGTGCGGCGAGCGGGCCTCGCGCGCGAATCCGTCCGCTGATGCGGCGGCGTCGGACGGCGCGGCGTCACACGGTGCGCAGCCAGCCGAGCCAGTGCACGAGCGGCGCCGCGTGTCCCCACGCCGCCTGCGCGATCCACAACGCGCCGGCCCAGGCCGTCGCGACGACGATCAGGTCGCAGTGCCCGCTGTTCCACCAGTTGAGCGAATGGCGCTTCCACAGCCACGGCACGCCGAGCGGATTCGGCCAGTCGGCGATCAGATGGACGAGGCCGCCGCACGCGAAGCCGAAGAGCGGCGCGGCCCAAAGATGGCGATGGTCGAGCGACCGGTAGGCGAAGACGAGCATCGCGACCCACGCGACGCCCCAGTGCGTGACGGTGCGATGCGTGATCCAGAGCCGTCGCGAGCGGCTCCACCAAGCGACTTCGAGCCAGTCGGGCGCGGTGCCGCCCGCGACGCCTGCCGCGAACGCGGCGAGGCTGTGGAGATGCCACGGTCCTGCCGCGCCCGCCTGCCCGACGAGCGCCGCGGCGACGAGACCCGCGGCCAAGCCGCTTGCATGATGTGCTGCGTGTGATGCCATGCCGGTGTTGCGTTGACGCGCCGTGAAATCGAAAAGGGGCGCTATCTTCGCAGATTTGGCGCGCGGCGCGCAGGGGCGGAGAAGAAAAGTTTTCGGCGCGCATCGGGCGAGGCGAACGTGAAATTGCAAGCGACGCGACGCGACGCGATGCGCGCGCGAAGCGGCGGATGCCGCGGATGTCGCAGGCGATGTCGGCATGGCGAGGGCGGTCGCCGCCGAGACACGGAATGCCGTCGAATTTCTCGATGCAACTCACCACCATTGATGATGCTGCTGGCGCGGCGAAGACGCGAACGCAGTCGTTCTGCCGATGCACGGACGGCGTCCATGTGTCATCCGCCAGTGCGTCATGCGTCCAAGCAATCGCCGCTTCGTACGATTCGTGTGCGGCGTCGACGTGCGGTCACGGATCTGCCGTCTGCATCGCCTGTCGTTCGATGTGAATCGCTCGTCATGCGATGCGAGGTCGTTTCCGCGCGTCGTCCGCTCGCTCTGCGTCGGCAGGCTCGCCTACGAAACGTCATTTTTGTATACGCGCGCGGCCGTGCTATAAGCCTATTCATCCGGTTTTCGTGCCCCAATTAGCAAGGAGATCAAAATGGGAGACATGCAATGAACGCAACGAATCGCTTCAAGTCGACGGTGCTCGCCGCGCTCGTGAGCGCAGCCGCGGTCGGCTTCCTGCCGAGCGCGCCCGCCTGCGCGAAAGGTCCGCAGCGCGTCGTGCTGGACGGCTCGGCTGTCGCCGTCGCCGACAAGTACAGCGCCGACGCCGCCGAGCAGATCTTCAAGGAAGGCGGCAACGCGGTCGACGCCGCAGTCGCGATCGCGTTCACGCTCGCCGTCACCTATCCAGAGGCGGGCAACATCGGCGGCGGCGGCTTCATGACCGTCTACATGGACGGCAAGCCGTACTTCCTCGACTATCGCGAGCGCGCGCCGCTCGCCGCGACGAAGGACATGTACCTCGACAAGGACGGCAACGTCGTCAAGGGCATGAGCCTGTACGGCGATCGCGCGGTCGGCGTGCCGGGCACGGTGGCCGGGATGTGGGAGGCGCAGAAGCGCTTCGGCAAGCTGAAGTGGAAGCAGGTGCTCGCGCCCGCGATCCGCTACGCGCGCAGCGGCTTCATCGTCGACGAACAGCTCGCGCAGCGCGGCGTCGACGCGTCGAAGGAGTTCGGCGGCAAGACGAACTTCGATCAATACTTCAGCGGCCTGAAGGCGGGCGCGAACTTCAAGCAGCCGGATCTCGCGGCGGTGCTGACGCGCATCGCGAACGACGGCGCGAAGGATTTCTACGACGGCAAGACGGCCGGCCTGATCGCCGCGTCGATGAAGAAGGACGGCGGCCTGATCACGAAGCAGGACCTCGTGCAATACAAGGCGGTCTGGCGCCAGCCGATCCAGGCGAGCTGGAACGGCTATCGCGTGATCACCGCGCCGCCGCCGAGCTCGGGCGGCATCGGCCTCGTCCAGCTGCTGAAGATGAAGGCGGACCGCAAGGCCGACTTCGACGGCGTCACGCTGAACTCGCCGCAATACGTGCACCTGATCGCCGAGATCGAGAAGCGCGTGTTCGCCGATCGCGCGCAGTACCTCGGCGATCCGGATTTCTACAAGGTGCCCGTCGCGCAATTGACCGACGACGCGTACATCGCGAAGCGCGCGGCCGAAGTGAATCCGGAGAAGCCTTCCGACACGAAGAGCGTGCAGCCGGGCCTCGGCGCGACGATGCCGGAGAAGGCGGAGACGACGCATTTCTCGGTCGTCGACAAGTGGGGCAACGCTGTGTCGAACACGTACACGATCAACGGCTACTTCGGCTCGGGCGTCGTCGCCGAAGGCACGGGCATCGTGTTGAACGACGAAATGGACGACTTCTCCGCGAAGCCGGGCGTCGCGAACATGTTCGGCGTCGTCGGCAGCGACGCGAACGCGATCGAGCCGAAGAAGCGGCCGCTGTCGTCGATGTCGCCGACGATCCTGACGAAGGACGGCAAGGTCGCGCTCGTGATCGGCACGCCGGGCGGCTCGCGGATCTTCACGTCGATCTTCCAGGTCGTCACGAACCTGTACGACTTCAAGATGCCGCTGAAGGACGCGGTGGGCGCGATGCGATTCCACCATCAGCTGTTGCCGCCGAACACGATCTTCTGGGAGCCGTACCACCCGATCGACGGCGAACTCGCGAAGGGCATCGAAGCGAAGGGCTACACGCTGAAGGGCCAGGATTTCAGCGGCGACATTCAGGCGATCCAGATCGACGGCAAGACGCCCGAGGCCGTGTCCGATCCGCGCGGCCGCGGCGTGTCGCGCGTGATCCAGTGAGCGCGTAGCGTCGAAGGCGGAAGCGGCGAGGGCGGCCGCGGCGGCAAACGCGCGGCGCGTCGATCGGCGAGCTTTCCGCATGCGTCGCGGTCGCGCCGCCTTCGCCTTGTTCCTGCTGCTTTTGCGCGTTTATCGCGCCGTCGTCCCGCCGTTCATCGCGGCGCGCGCGGCGAAAACGACGACGTCCCGCTTTCGTCACATGAAGATCATGACATTTCTGTGACGGAAAGCGGGACGTCGCATTCCGACGCGCGCGAGAACGCGGCCGGCGCGCGACGGCCGCGTTCTCGCGGTCAAATGCTCATTCGCTCTTCTGATCCGACGAAACCGCGTTGCTCGTCAGGAAGCTGTCGACCGCCGCGAGCGACTGCTCGTTCAGCGTGCCGAGAATCCCTTTCAGCTTCAGTTGCAGCTTCAGCGCGTCGAGATAGCTTTCGAACAGCTTCTGGCGGATGTTCGAGATGTCGGTGCGCAGGTTGAGCGTCTCGTACGTCGTGCTGTAGCCGACCTGGTGGGCCTTCATCGACGAGTCGTACGCGAGCCGCGCGGCCAGCAGCGACTGCTGCAGCGCGCGGATCCGCGCGCCGATCGACTGCAGTCCCGCGAGCGTCTCGCGATGGTCGGTGCTGAGCTGCTGCTCGACTTCGCGCAGCCGGTTCTGGTATTGCGTCGCGACGTGCTCGGCCTCGACCTGCCGGTAGTGCACGCTGCCGCCCGAGAAGATCGGAATCGTCACCTGCACGCCGACCGCGCTCTGATGGAAATCGGATTTGTCGGTGAGGCCGCGCAGGTTCGGATTGAGCCCGCGCGAATATGACGCGAACAGGTCGACGGTCGGCAGGTGCTCGGCGCCGATGCGCTTCGCGGCGAGCCGCGCGACGCGCAGATCGCGGTACGCCTGCTGATACGACGGATTGTCCTGCGGCTGGTAGTCGCCCGTCGGAATGCGCGGCGACGTGCCGTGCATCGCGAGGCGCGGCCAGCGCGTGAAGTCGATCGCGGAGCCGAGCAGCGTCTCGTAGCGGGCGCGGCGCGCCTCGACGTCGGTGCGCGCGAGCGCTTCGTCCGATTGCGCGAGGCTTCTGCGCGCCTCGATCTCGGCGGTGTCGCCGATCGTCTTCATTCCGAGCTGCGCCATCCTGCGCGTATCGCTTTCGAGGCGCGTGAGCGCGTCGACTTCGTCGTCGGCGAGCTGCAGCTTTTCGCGCGCCGACAGCAGATCGAAGCACGCGTTCGCGACGCGCATGATGAGTTCCTGCTTCGCGACTTCGAGCTGCTGCCGCGCGGACTCCTCGAATTCCCTCGCACGGCTCATGTCGTACAGGTACGGCATGTTGAAGAGCGCCTGTGTGACCTGCGCGGCGCCGTACGCCGCGGTGCTGTTGCCGCTCACGTCGATGCCGAACAGGTTCGCGTGCGTGCCGTAGCGGCCCCATTCGAGCTGTGCGCTCGCCTGCGGCAGCATCTGCGCGCGGGCCTGCGGGTATTTCTGCCGCGCGGCGTCGTATTCGGCCTGCGCCTGCAGGAATTTCGGATCGTTCGAGACGGCGTGCTGATATGCCTCGTCGAGACAGAATGCGCGAGCCGATTCGGAACCAGTGCCGAGCGCGGCGATTGCTGCGCAAACGGTAACGTAAGCCACATTGGCGCGGACTCGAAAGGATTTTGTCGTTAAGTGAAAACCCGCATGCCAAAATTTAGACGAGGCACCCAAATTCGCTGTTTCAAACATCTTCGTCTCCATCTCCTGCCTTGCGTCAAGCCGCCGACGCTGCAAATTAAACGTTTTAAATAATGAGTTGAAACGCATGCATCTTTTTGGTGAATTCCAAAACGTCAAAAACTTATATAAGGCGCGGCCGGCCATCTTGTTTCTGTCTTGAGCGCATGATAGCCTGATTCCGGCTTGTAATCGCAGCGATAAAAAATAAACGTCGTTCGGTTATTTACGGCCATTGGCATTATTAGAGAAGTCTTGACGCCGTCTTTATTCTTTACGAGGAGATAGTTATGAAGGTCATGACGATGGAGCAGGCGAAGGCGATTCACGGTGGCGGTCCGATCAGCTCGCTGGGCACGCTGGCAGCAGCGTCCGGTCCGCTGTTCACGGCGCTCGGCCAGTTCATGCCGACGCTCGGCGGCTATCTGCAGAACCCGAAGAACTACAATAGCAACGGCAAGTAAGCACTAGCCGTTGCATTTGCGCGGGGAGGCGCCCCCCGCGTAAAATAATCTGAATTTCAAGCTGCAAAAACGGTAATCCGTCGTCAATCGAGATATAAAAACATTATTCATTCGTCTCGGTTGGCAATCGGAGGAAATGATCAGGAGACAGTGATGTCGAGGCAGCTCCGGATGGTGTCATCCGCTTTGGCGGATGCGGATTCGGGTCGATGACATCGCTACAAGAGTAAAGGCCACCCCGATGCAAGCCATATCAGAGCAGCAAGCCCGTGCGATCCGCGGTGGAGGTTCCGCCTACGCCAACTCGGCCGCCTACACGGTTTCCCTTGCGAATCAATCGATCGGTCCCGTCGTCAACGGGCTCTTGACCCAATACCAGGCCGAGGCCGTCAACCAATTCAAGATGGCGCTGGGGTCCGGCAGCTAAGGCCGATCCCAGGTATCGCCAGAGCCGCGTTCCGCCGAGGCCGGACGCGGCGTTCACGCCGCGCTCGCGCGATGGCTTCGAGCCAGGCCGCGCCGTGCGCGGGCCGGTATTGTCGTGTCCAGCGATTCGCAAGCTATGTGGTTCAACACCAATAAAGTCAGGCCCATTCTTCAGGACGAGGTGACCGAGTGCGGTCTCGCGTGCCTTGCGATGATCGCGACCTGGCACGGCCGCGACACGACGTTGCGCACGCTGCGCAACCGGTATCCCGTCAAGATCGATTCCGGCCTGTCGTTCTTCGACCTGATGGAGATCGCGAACGACCTCGGAATGCGCGCGCGCGGGCTTCAGTTCGAGGCGAACGAGATCGATGCGCTGAAGCTGCCCTGCATCCTGCACTGGGGGATGAACCACTACGTCGTGCTGACGAAGGTGTGCTACGGCAGCGTGCACATCGTCGATCCGGCGCTGGGCGAGACGAAGCTGCCGCTCGCGCAGGCGCTCGCGCAGATCACGGGCTACGCGCTCGAGCTCAACCCGGACATCGGCTTCAAGCACGTCGGCACGTCCGACAAGATCCATCTGCGCGACTATCTGGCCGGCCTGACGGGCATTCGCAAGAGCATCCTGCTCGGCGTCGCGGGCGGCATCGCCGCGCAGTTGCTGCTGCTGCTCGGGCCGTCGTATGTGCAGTTGACGATCGACGAGGCGCTGAAGAAGACCGACGTCGACATCCTGTACCTGCTGACGATCCTGTTCGGCATCGTGTTCCTGTTCGACACGCTGTACGCGAACCTCGTCGGCAACATCAAGAGCTACCTGCGCAACATCGTGTCGCAGCAGTTGTCGTCGAACATGGTCGGGCATCTCGCGCGGCTGCCGATCAGCTATTACCTGTTCCACAACACGGGCGATTCGATCTCGCGCGTCGCGTCGGTGTCCGAGATCGGCCGCTTTCTCGTCGATGGGCTGATCGGCGGGCTGCTCAATATCTTCACGTGCGTCGTCACGCTCGTGCTGATGCTGTACTACAGCCCGGTGCTCGCCGGCATCAGCCTCGCGGGGATGGTGCTGTTCGCGCTGTCGCGGCTCGCGATCCAGCCGCAATTGCAGGATGCGATGTCGCAGATCCTGACGCGCGGCGCCGAGGCCGACGCGCTCCTGATCGAGAACATCCGCTCCGCGCATTCGATCAAGCTGCTGTCGTCGGAGACGTCGCGCAGCAGCCTGTGGGTGAACGCGTTCACGCAGAAGCTGCAGGCGGTTCGCCAGCAGGAGCGGCTGCAACTGCTGTTCGATGCGATCTCGAAGGGCATCGTCCACATCGAACAGCTGGTCATCGTCACGTATGGCGCGTGGCTCGTGATGCACGGGCAGAGCACGATCGGGATCATCTACGCGTTCATCCAATACAAGAACCTGTTCGCCGACAAGTTCATCGATTCGATCCAGCTCTACGTGCGGCGCAAGGTGCTGCAGGTCCACATGGACCGCGTCGCCGACGTGCTTCAGACCGAAACCGAAGAGCCTGCGCCCGACGCGCCGGTGCGCTCGATCGAGCATTTCGACGGCTCGCTGTCGATCCGTGCGCTGACGTACACACCGAAGGGCGGCCGCCGTGCGATCCTCGAGGACATCGATCTCGACGTGCCGGCCGGTGCGAAGGTGGCGATCGTCGGCCGCACCGGCAGCGGCAAGACGACGCTGCTGAACCTGATCTGCGGGCTCTATCAGTCGACGCCAGGCATGCTGTTCGTCGGCGGCGTCGATCTGTCCGAGGTGAACCTGAGGCTCTACCGCAAACACGTCGCGGCCGTCACGCAGTCGGATCAACTGTTTCGCGGCACGATCCGCGACAACATCACGAACTTCGCGCCCGCGCCGCGCCTGGGCGCGATGCACGAGGCGGCGCGCCTTGCATGCATCGACCGCGACATCGACGTGCTCGACAACCGCTACGACACGCCGCTCGGCGACACGCAGAAGTTCCTGTCGGCCGGGCAGATGCAGCGCCTGTTGATCGCGCGCGCGCTGTACTGCGAGCCGCGACTTTTGATCCTCGACGAATTCTCGTCGAATCTCGATCAGGCGACGACGCACGAGATCTGCCGCAACGTGCTGACGCTGCCGTGCACGATCGTGCTCGTCACGCACGATGCGTCGATCCTGTCGATGGTCGACCGCATCTACGAGATGCGCGACGGCCGCCTCGCCGAGATCACGCCCGAGCGGCAACCGGAGCTGGAGGCGCCAAGATGACGTTGATGCGGCTCTTTCTGTTCAATGCGTTCTCGTATTGCTTTTTCGTGCGGCGCATCTTCAAGCGGATCGCGCTCGGCCGCTCGCCCGAGCGCGGGCTCGGCATGATGCGCTGGTGCGCGGGCGCGTGCCTGCGTCTCTTTCCGTCGATCCGCTGTTCGATCGAGATGTCGGTTAGGCACATGCTGAGCGCGCACCTGAACGACGATCCGGTGCGCATTCGCGGCGTCGCGGACGGCATCGTCCGCGAGCTGTTCGAGGCCGAGGTCGCCGGATTGATGCTGCGCTCGCACAGCATCGCGTCGATGAAGGCGATGCTCGACCGGATGGAATGCGAAGGCGAGCCCGCGCTGCGCGCGGCGCTCGCGCGCGGCGGTCCGCTGATGCTCGCGGGCCTGCACTTCGGCAACCTGATGCTGTTCGTCACGAAGCTGCGGCTGATGATTCCCGAAGACCGCAAGATGATGATCGTGATGCACAAGGACGCGCCGGGTGCGTTCTTCGACGATGCGCTGCGCCTCGTCGAAGAATACGGCGCGGGCAAGATCGAGCTGATCGACATCGAGCAGCGCGTGCATTTGCGCCGGCTCGTCACGGGGCTGCGCAAGGAAGCGCCCGTGTTCCTGCTGTTCTCCGACCTGCACGGCCGCTTCGGCAAGACCAACGCGTGCCGGCTCGGCGGCCGCTGGGTGCGGCTCGCGGGCGGCGGCGTGAAGCTCGCGGTCGAGCACGGCGTTCCGCTCCTCGTGTCGTACGCGACCGGCGTGCCGTTTCGCGACGCGTGCAAGATGCATTTCGTCGAGCTCGACGCGCGGCCCGCGTCGCGAATGCTCGGTGTCGCGGACGAGACGTCGCGCGTCGCGGCGACCCATCAGCGGATCGCCGACAAGCTCGAGGATGCGCTCGTGAAGCAGCCCGAACAGTGGCATTTCTGGGAGCACTTCACGCCTTACCTGATGCCATCACCGTTGCTCGAGCAGAACGCGCGCGCCGCCGCGCAGACGCTGCGCAGCGCCTGACGAGTTTCGCCCATGCCTACCTGGATGACCACCCTGAGAGAGCAGAAGACGCCGCGCAAGCTGACGCGCGGCACGACGTTCGGCGCCGTGATCAACGGCGTCGTCGACGTGCCGGTGTCGATGCGCTTCTTCTGCTATCTGTCGATCGCGATGTTCGCGATGTTCGTCGTCGCGCTCGTTCGTCTGACGTATGCGAACACCGAGAACGTGATGGGCATGCTGACGCCGCGCACGGGCCTGATCGGCGTCGGCGCGCCGCCCGGATGGGCGGTGCGCGAGCTGTACGTCGCGAAGGACCAGCACGTGAAAGCCGGGCAGAAGCTTCTGAGCGTCACGCGCGACACGAGCTTCGTGTCGCAGGCGAACAACGTGCAGGGGATGCGCGAGTCGATCAAGCGGCAGCGCGTCGAGGTCGATCAGCAAATGGGCGCGGCGAAGCTCGAATACCAGTCGACCATCGAGCAGATCAAGCAGCAGATTGCCGCGCTGTCGGAGAGCCGCGCGCTCATCGACAAGCAGATCCAGGACCAGAAGCGGATCGTGTCCGAATACCAGGAACGCCGCGATCGCGTGAAGCAGCTGCTGAACGAGCAGGTCGTCACGCTCGAGCAGTACAACCAGGTGAACACGCAGTACCTGCAGGCGGGCCAGGCGTATCAGGACCTGATGCTGCGCCGCGCCGATCTCGTGAAGAACGCGATGAAGCTGCGCGGCGATCTCGAAACGGTGCAGAGCAAGTACGACGGCTCGAACGCCGAGCTGAAGATCAAGCAGGAAGAGCTGAACTCGAAGGAATACAACATCGACGAGAGCGTCAACCAGGTGCTGTACGCGCCTGCCGACGGGCAGATCGTGCGGCTCGACGTCGTGCAGGGCAGCGTGATCGATCCGCCCGGCACGCGCGTCGTCGAGATCCTGCCCGCGAAAGCGGACGGGCTGATCGCCGAGCTATACATCCCGTCGTCGAAGGCGGGATTCATCAAGCCCGGCCAGGAAGTGAAGCTCGCGTACGGCAGCTATCCGGTCGAGAAGTTCGGCACCTATCGCGGCAAGCTGGTGTCGGTGTCGCCCGTCGCGTTCACCGCGAAGGAGCTGAATCTGCCGACCGACGCGGGTTCGCCGCAGACCTACTTCAAGAGCTGGGTCGAGCTCGCCGACCGCAAGCCGGCATTCGAAGGCACGCCGCTCGCGCTGAAGGCCGGGATGACGCTGCGGGCGGACATCGTGCTCGAGAAGCGCAGCTTGCTCGAATGGCTGTTCGAACCGTTGTATCGGATCCGGCAGCGGATGTTCGGTACGCCCGCGTGACGTTCGATGCAGATGGGTGACAAGCATCGCCGTCAACGAGCGCGCCGTGGCTGGCGCGCCCCGGTGTCCTGCTGGCTTGGCGCGACGCTGCTTGCGTGCGCGTGGTCCGCGCACGCGCAGGACAGCGGCGCGGCGAGATGGCGCGACGGCGCGGACGGCATCGGCTTCTTTCCGGGCGGCGACGCGCCGGGCTTCGGCGCGAGCGCGTGGGGGGCGGTGCCGGGCGGCGCGCGGCGGGAGGCGGCGGGCGCCGCGTCGTCGGACGCGGGAAGCGGCTCGGCGCCGAACGGCGGCGCGGCTGCCGATGGGGCAGCCGCATCGGACGCATCCGCCTCGGACCCGAATGCGCCGCGTCCGCGCAAGCTCACCGAAGAAAAGATCACGCTCGGCCAGCGCGCCGCGCTGCCGCCGGGCGGACTGCGCGCGCGCGCCGAAGGCGACGACGGCATTGGCTTCGCCGACGCGCCGGGCGGCTCGGCGGCGGACGGCGCGTCACCCGCGGCCGCCGCGTGCGGCGACGGCCCGTGCGCGCCGGACAGCGGCGCGCCGCAGCGCCCGCCCGCCGACGCGTCGCCGCGCTTCATCGCCGGCGTGCGCTACGACCGGATGCCGTACGAGCTGCATCCGATCGACCCGGAGATGCTGCCCGACCTGCCGGAGGCGCAGGGCCCGACGCTCCTCGAGCAGTTACAGGGCGACGACAGCAACATGATCGGAATCGGCTGGCACTATGTGCTGTCGACGGGACGCTCGACGCCCGTGACGACGTCGACGGGGGCGCTTGGGATCGGCAGCTTCGTGAATCCGGGCTCCGCGGTGTCGATCAGCAACGCGAACACGCCCGCGTTCACGTTCACCCATTTCTTCGGCGAGCACGTCGCGGCCGAGATCGTCGGCGGGATCCCGCCCGAGCTGACGATGCGCGGCCATGGCAGCATCGGTTTGCCGTTCGACAAGATTTTCCCGGGCGTGCAGGGCCGGCTGCCGCTCGTCGACCTCGGCAACACGCAGAGCAACCCGCTCGGCACGACGCGCGCGTGGCTCGCGTCGACCGTGTTCAAGTATTACCTCGGCAAGCGCGAGGACCGGTTCCGGCCGTATCTCGGCCTCGGCATCAGCTACACGCGCTTTACGAACACGAACCTGAACCCGGTGTTCGCGAACAAGCTCGCATCGCTCGGCGGCCTGCTATCGGCGGGCATCTCGCTCGGCGACCTGCAATCGCTGCTCGCCGATCCGGGCGCGCTCGATCGTCTGCTGCAGGCGGGCGCGAATCTCGTGCTGCCGAACGGCGTCCGCGCGACGGCGAGCGTGAAGAGCGCGTGGACGCCCGTCTTCGTCATCGGCGCGAACTATCAGTTGACGCGGCAGTTGTCGCTGTCGACGGCGCTCTCGTACATTCCGCTGAAGGCGGCGATCACGGTCAACATCAACGATGCGAAGCGGATCCTCGCCTCGAATACGACGACGCTTTCCGCGAACGTCCTGCTCTGCACGATGCTGCTCAATTACCGGTTCTGAGCGGTGTGTCTGCGCGGCGTCGGCCGGCCTGTTCCGTCGGCTGTCCGCGAGCGGCGCTTCGACAGCGGCGCGCTGCAACCGGCGCTCGGCAGGCGCGCCGCCCATGCGCGGACCCGGCGAGCGGTCTGCCGAGAACTGCCTGCTGCAACCGCGCCTCTACGGTCGGATCGTCCGCTGCCGGTTGCCGTCGGCCATTAGCCGTTCGCCGTTTACCGACCGTCTTTCTTCGTTTTCTGACCGCCGGTCGACCATCGCCCGCCGCCCGCCGCCCGCCGCCCGCCGTTCACCGTTCACCGCCCACGGCCCACCGTCCACCGTCCACCGTCCACCGCAACCGCAACCGCAACCGCAACCGCAACCGCAACCGCAACCGCAACCGCAACCGCAACCGGCCGTCCGGCACCGCTCGCAGCCTTTGGCCTCGCGAACACCGGCGCGCAGTCATTCCCGCGACACTCGAGCCTGCGATAATGTCCGCGGAACGCGTCTGCGACGCGCAGCAAGGAGGCCGACATGAGCGAGAAGGAAACACGGCGCGACACGGCGCCGCTGCACGAGCGGCAACGCCGCTTCGAGGAGGATCTCGTCGACGCGTACGACGAAGAGCTCGAGATGGAGCTCGACGATCGTCGCTTCGAAGACGACGAGCCGCTCTTTTCCGCCGAGCGCCGCGAGGCGCGCAAGCACTATTTCCGCGAGCTGTTCCGCATGCAGGGCGAGCTCGTGAAGCTGCAGGACTGGGTCGTGCGCACCGGGCACCGGCTCGTCGTGATCTTCGAGGGGCGCGACGCGGCGGGCAAGGGCGGCGTGATCAAGCGCATCACGCAGCGGCTGAATCCGCGCGTGTGCCGGGTCGCCGCGCTGCCGGCGCCGAGCAATCGCGAGCGCACGCAATGGTATTTCCAGCGCTACGTCGCGCATCTGCCCGCGGGCGGCGAAATCGTGCTGTTCGACCGGAGCTGGTACAACCGCGCGGGCGTCGAGCGCGTGATGAACTTCTGCACCGACGATGAGCACGAAGAGTTTTACCGGTCGGTGCCGGAATTCGAGAAGATGCTCGCGCGCAGCGGGATCCAGATCGTCAAGTACTGGTTCTCGATCACCGACGAAGAGCAGGAAGTGCGCTTCCAGAACCGCATCGACGATCCGCTCAAGCAATGGAAGCTGAGCCCGATGGATCTCGAGAGCCGGCGCCGCTGGGAGGCGTATACGGCGGCAAAGGAGGAGATGCTGATGCGCACGCACATCCCCGAGGCGCCGTGGTGGGTCGTGCAGGCGGTCGACAAGAAGCGCGCGCGGCTCAACTGCATACACCATCTGCTGAGCCTCGTGCCGTACTACGAGATCGAACGCGATCCGGTGCATTTGCCGCAGCGAGAGCATCACGACGACTACATCCGGCGTCCGGTGCCGGCGGATATGATCGTCCCGGAGATTTACTGAGACTGCGGCCGGGCAACCGGCGTCCGCCCCGCAGTGCGGCGGCGCGCGGGCCTATCGGCGAAGGATGTCGGCGAAGGATTGACAAACCGCGCGCGCCGGCTCAAGCTTGCGCACATGAATTCCCGTTGCTTCCGCATTGCGCACATTATTCGCACCATTCATCGAATGGTGGGTTAGCGCGCGTCCGAAAGCAATCACAGCAACCCGCCTCGTGAGGCGGGTTTTTTGTTTCCGTCTCCCGGGCGTCCATTCCCAGGAGAGCATGTCATGCAGTCAGCCGACGCCGTTACGGAAACGCCCGAAACCCGCATGCCCGATGCAGCCGCGACGATCGCGGCCTGCGCGAGCGCACTCGACGATTATCTGAAGCTGATTCTGAACGCGCGCGTCTACGACGTCGCGCGCGAGACGGCGCTCGAGTGCGCGCGGAATCTGTCGGCGCGCGTGCGCAACACGGTCTGGCTCAAGCGCGAGGACACGCAGCCGGTGTTCTCGTTCAAGATTCGCGGCGCGTACAACAAGATGGCGCATCTATCCGCCGACGCGCTCGCGCGCGGCGTGATCACCGCATCGGCGGGCAACCACGCGCAGGGCGTCGCGCTCGCGGCGGCGCGGCTCGGCGTGAAGGCGACGATCGTCGTGCCTCAGACGGCGCCGCAGGTGAAGGTCGATGCGGTGCGCGCGCACGGCGGCGCGTTCGTCGACGTCGTGCAGGCGGGCGAGTCGTACAGCGACGCCTATGCGCACGCGCTGCGCCTGCAGCAGCGCGACGGGCTCGCGTTCATTCCGGCGTTCGACGATCCGTACGTGATCGCCGGGCAGGGCACGGTCGCGAAGGAAGTGCTGCATCGGCATTCGGGGCCGATCCATGCGATCTTCGTGCCGATCGGCGGCGGCAGCCTGGCTGCGGGCGTCGCGGCGTACGTGAAGGCGGTGCGCCCCGAGATCAAGGTGATCGGCGTGCAGACGGACGATTCGTGCGCGATGAAGCGCTCGCTCGCGGCGGGCAAGCGCGTCGAGCTGCCCGAGGTCGGCCTCTTCTCCGACGGCAGC
>NZ_LOWC01000060.1:0-1478 GCF_001522845.1 Burkholderia sp. BDU5
ACGCACCGGGATATAGGGCGTCGGCTTGAATTCGCCCGGCCCTTTGTTGCTGATCGTCTTCCAGAATTCGGGAAGTTGCGTCTGCCACCATTGAGCCGACATGAAGCCGAGAAAAGCGCGCGGCTGAATGCCCACCGCCTTTTGCTGCTCTTGATAGTACGCTTCAAAGCTGCCTGGTCCTTCCCCGTTGTTTTTCTCCCAGAAGAAGTTCCATAGCTTGGTGATGTCGTATTCGGTCGTGTTCTTGTTGACGTTTTCCGTCTGCTCGACGGCGTAGGGGCGAATCAGTTGGTCGACGCGATCCGAGCGGGACACGAGCATCGCGACCATGCTGTCCGGCATCGTAGGAAGGTTGGACTGCTTGAACGTGTCCACATAGCCCGGCGTCTGATTGAGTTTGCGGGTCGCCGCCCCATCAAACGTAACGATAACCGCCTCAGGCACGTCCGGATGTGCGTCGAAAAATGCGAACAGCTTCTCGATGATGGTTGCACCATCGTCCGTGTTAGCGTCTTCTTGCCACAGCAAGAGCGTGACGCCTAGGCTTGCCTCCTGTCGAATACCAGAAAGCTCATTAGCTGGCCGACTAACGTGCGGTGCTTTCGGCGGCTCCCAAATGAACACCGGGACCGGCCAATAGTCAACGGAATGATGGGCCGCCAGTTGGAAGCTCAGGCCCGTCCCAACCTCCAGGTAGGTCATTCGGCTATCCTCGTTGTCCGGATAGTCGGTGGGGTTTTGCGACATGTAGGTGGAGTGATTGTCCGCCTTAGCTTCGACCGCATTCCATATTTCGTCATTTGCATTACGCCCGGTCACGAGCCCCAAGCCACGAACCTCTAAGACGAATTTCTCGCCTGTTTGAGCGAGCACTGCCGGAGTCCCGTTATTGCTGTGCATTGCTGCGGCAGGCAATACTGGCGAAACGGATATTGAACTCGCGACCGCGTGCGGCGGCTCAACAGGTGTACGGTTAAGCCAAATGTAGCTCACCGCGAAGGCTGCCGCGACGACGCCCAGTGCAACCAATACACCGTTTCGAATGCTACCCACCATGCCTGGCATCTCCTGTCCCGTTGCTTGCCAATAGTGATAATGCCGCGTCATCACGATGATTGTCCAACCCAGCGCGATCAAGATAAACCCAAGTATGTACGGCCAGATACGAGGTTTCATATCGCTCTTCGATAATCTCATGTTTTGCTTTCAGTCTTCAGTTCGCTGGTGACCAATGGCGGAAAAGTAAGCGGCACAAATTTCTCCGCGGGGAATAAGCCCTTCTGGTAGTACTTTGCGCAGGCGTCAATAAAGTCCCGCGTATGACCGTCTAGCCGTGAAAAGCATTTGCAATCTGTGATCTGCTTCTGTGCGCTCGACGTCATCTTCCAATCCGCCATCAAAAGCAACAACTGCCGCCAGTCCGGATCATCCAACGTCACCGCCTGGCCGACCGCGACATCCATCGCCGTGACCCAGCG
>NZ_LOWC01000061.1:0-2395 GCF_001522845.1 Burkholderia sp. BDU5
AGCCCGCTGAACGCGTACTGGTGCGTCTCGAACTTGTCGGTCGCGTCGATGAGGGTGATGCCCTCGTTCGACTGCCCGAGCCGGATCATTTCGACCTGCTTCAGCAGGCCGTTGAGCGCCGGGCCGCCCATCGCGATGATCTCGCGCAGCTTCTCGACGCTCAGCGTGCGCAGATGCGCCTTGTAGACGAGCTGGCCGGCGCCGACCGTCGCGCTGTCGAACGCGATGAGGCGGTCCCACATCGGCTCGAGGATCGACAGCCCCCAGCCGTTCTCGCTGATCCGCTGGTAGAACGGCAGCGCTTCCCCGTCCATGCGCAGCACGCGCGAATGGTGGATGCGCCCCTGCGGCAGCCCGATGGTCGAGGGCAGCACGTCGTAGTACTTCGGCATGCCCAGATCCGGGCCGAACTCGGTGACGACCTCGCCGACCGGCGGCGCAACCATCCAGCGATCGAGCACGAGCAGGCCCTTGAACTGGCCTTTCCCGATCGTCTCGCGCCGAAGCGGCTGCGACATGTCCTGGCCGTCGATCAGCATCACGGCGATCGCACCACCGTACAGCTGGGCCCATTTCCCGGTGTCGCAGAGCTGATCCCAGATTGCCTTGCGCGTGAGCGCCGTCTCCATCTTCGACACGTCGGTCGGATCGAGGCCGGACATCTCGATGCCCTTGCGCGTCATGTCCTCGGGAATCGCGTCCACCGCGGCGCGCACGATCCACGAACCGCGATAGGCGGCCTCCAGCCAAACGCGGTTTCGGCTCTGGTACGTCAGCGTGTACTGCGACGCCGACGCCTGGTTGTCGGCGCCCCACCCGAGCCGCGCCTGGAAGTTGGCGAACGAGTCGGCCGTGCGCTGCGCGTGCGGCGTCGCGGCCGCGCGCGCGGGCCGTACCTGCTGTTTCTTTCGCGACATCCTGGGAAATCCTGTCGTGCTCAACCGGCGAGCCGCTCCCAGACCGACAGGTCTTTCGCGCCTCCCAGCATGTCGTTGATTGCGTCGACCATCGGATCGATCTGGTCGTCGTGCATGTGAGTGTCGTCAGCCGTGAACGAGTCGCACTCGGTCAAGAAGTCGCTGACCCACGGGGCATCCAGCGGAACGCCGACGTTGCCGGCGTCGATGTGGCTCACGACGTCCATGACGCGCGTCAGCTTGTCCTTCACGCGTTCGATGCCGTCGATCGGGATGCCGCCCTCGGCCTGAATGTCCTGGATCAGCCCGGTACCGCTGGACTTGTCCTCGACCTTCATCTGGCGAAGCGCCGGCGCGCCCGGGTCGTCGGCGCCAATGGCCGCGTGCTTGTTCCAGAAGTCGATCGCGCGCTGCTTGAGCTCCGGCGCCTTCCACTTCCCGCGGATCAGGTCGATCAGGTACACCCGGTTGTCGTAGCCGAGACCCCAGCACTCGAACACGCTGTAGTCGTTGCGCTCGGCAGTCTTCTGCGCGGTGTCGGCGAAGATCTTCCGGTACTGCAGTTGCGGCAGCGCGCCGTAGCGCAGGAACTTGCCGCTCTGGATGATCCCGCCGCCCAGCGGCGACGGCCGCTGCATGTACTGGCCGTTGAAGACGTATGCATCGGCCTTCTCGGACGCCAGCAAGTCCTGCAGCGGTTCCTTGTACGGCCAGTAGCTGTACCGGCCGTCGTCGTCGCGCTCGTCGCTTTCGACCAACGCGCGGATGTGCGCCGGCAGCTTCTCGACGTAGTCGTCGGTGATCAGCGCCGGGATCTCGATGAACTCCCACTCGCCGGGCAGCTTGCCGGACTTGATGAACCCGGTCGGGTCCTCCTCGGCGAGCCGCTGCATGATCACGATGATCGGCGTGTCCGGATTCGCCTTCCGGCTCTTCACAGTCGACAGCAGCTTGCGGTTCGCCTTGTTGCGGTTCGTCTTGCTGTACGCGTCCTCGACCTTCAGCGGGTCGTCGATGATGATCGCGCCCTGCCAGCCCTCGGCCATGTGCCCGGCCCGGAAGCCAGTGATCTGACCGCCGAGAGACACCGCGTACACGCCGCCGGCCTTCTTCCCGTCGACGAGCACGTTCCAGCGCTTCTTCGACTTCGCGTCATCGGCCACCTTCAGCGGCCAGAGCGCCTGGTACTCGTCGGATGCGACGATGTCGCGCGCCGTCTCGCTGTTCAGCAGCGCGAGGTCGTCCGAATAGCTGATGTGCAGGAACCGCGCGCGCGGGTTCAGCGCGAGGCCGCGCGCGATCAGGTTGATCGCAACCAGCTCAGTCTTCGACGAGCCCGGCGGCACGTTGATGACGACGTTCTTCAGCGTGCCATCGATCACGCGCTGCACCGTGTCGGCGATCAGCACGTGGTGCCAGTTGACGCGGAACTTGATCGCCTGCCGGTGCTTGAAGAAGTACCGGCTGAAAAACAGGTG
>NZ_LOWC01000062.1:0-1452 GCF_001522845.1 Burkholderia sp. BDU5
GTCGGCCAGGCGGTGACGTTGGATGATCCGGACTGGCGGCAGTTGTTGCTATTGATGGCTGATTGGAAGATGACGCCCCGTGCATTTAAGCAGATGAAAGAATGCAAGGCCTTCAACCGATTGGATCAAAGTACGCGTGGTTTTTTAGATGCGTGCTCAACATATTACCGATCGGGCATATTCCCAGCCGAGAGGTTTGTGCCGCTTACTTTTCCGCCATTGGTCACCAGCGAGCTGAAGGCTGAAAGCAAAACATGAGATTATCGAAGAGGCGATATGAAACCTCGTATCTGGCCGTTCGCGGCTGTATTCGTATTGATCGCGCTAGGTTGGACTTTCCTCGTGATGGCGAGGCATTATCAGGTTTGGGCAGCGACAGGACAGGAGATGCCGGGTATGGTGGGTAGCATTCGGAACGGTGTATTGGTTGCACTGGGCGTCATCGCTATGGCCTTCGCGGCGAGATATGTTTGGCTGCATCGCGCGCCTGCTGAGTCTGCGTCTGTGGTCGCAAATTCGGTGTCCGCTGCACCGGAGATGCCCGCTGCGGTGGTGCATGGAAACAACGGCACGCCGACGCTGCTTGCCCAGTTCGGCGAGAAGTTCGCGTTGGAGGTGCGTGGCCTCGGACTCGTCACTGGTAGTGAAACGAACGAGGAGATCTGGAATGCCATCGGGACAAAGGCAGACAACCACTCGACGTACATGTCGCAGAACCCCGACGACTATCCGGCTAACGACGATGCGCGAATGACCGAGCTCGGTTTGTCGACTCGGATCAGCTTCAAATTCGGAGCGCGCAATTCGGTTGAATATTGGCCCGTCCCAGTGTTTATTTGGGAGCCTCCAAAGGCGCAGCGCGCTGATCGGCCAGGCGCAGAACTTTCTGGGCTTCGACAAGAAGCGGGCCTGGGCGTCACGCTGCTGCTGTGGCAGGAAGATGCGAACACCGACGACGGCGCCAGCATCATTGAGAAGTTGTTCGCATTCTTCGACGCGCATCCAGATGTCCCTGAAGCGGTCGTCGTCACGTTTGATGGGGCAGCGACCCGAAAGCTTAACCAGACGCCGGGCTATGTGGACACATTCAAGCAGTCGAACATTCCCTCGATGCCGGACAGCATGGTCTCGATGCTTGTGTCCCGCTCGGATCGAGTTGACAGGTTTATCCGTCCGTACGCCGTCGAGCAGACTCAGAACGTCAACAAGAACACGACCGATTACGATATCACTCGGCTGTGGAACTACTTCTGGCAGATCAATCATGATTCTGGGCCGGACGGCTTCTCCGCACATTATGATGCAGAGGAACGGAAGGCAGGAGTCGACACGCCGATGTCACCGGGTTTCGTCACTTCTATGTGGTGGCAAACCAAACTTCCCGAATTCTGGAAGACGATCAGCAACAAAGGGCCGGGCGAATTCAAGCCGACGCCCTATATCCCGGTGCGT
>NZ_LOWC01000063.1:0-6911 GCF_001522845.1 Burkholderia sp. BDU5
TAACTTTCGAATCATCTTGGCCCGCTTGTGCAAAAAACAAGATGTAAACACATTTCATCGAATGTAAACAGACCCTACGCAATCCCTGCGTCATCGTCGCTCCGCATATTGCAGGCCGCTCGCCCGCGGCGCATCGGCAACTATGCGACATCCTGCTGGAGAACCTGCTCGCACACGCACACTCACAAAGTCGGGTGCTGCGCTATGTGGTTGCCCCACGATGAATATGTGTTGGAGACAATGTAAAGATCACGAACACGTTCGCAAGAATGGTGTGCGTCTCGACTTCTGCGATCGTTGAAGTTCTCGATTCACTATCTTTTCGAATTCTGAAGGTATTCCATGTTTATGTTTTCCGGAGTTGAGAAAGAAGCGCAAGCATTCGCGAATGGCGGCGAACGAGAGCAGGTCACGTATGCGATTGAGTTCCGGCACGTGACAAGGCGATTTCCGGCCAAGCACGGCAACACGTTGATGACGGCCGTGGACAATGTATCGATTGCCATGCGCCGTGGGGAAGTGGTCTCCCTCATCGGTCCGAGCGGTTGCGGCAAGAGCACCTTGCTGAATATGGGAGCCGGCCTGTACGCGCCGAGCGAGGGCGAGGTGTATGTGAACGGGCGGCGGGTGACCGGGCCATCGCTGGAGGTTGCCTTCATGTTGCAAAAAGATCTTCTCATGGCATGGCGCACCATCGAACAAAACGTACAGTTAGGCATGCAGATTCGCGGCGTGCCTGTTGCTCAACGGCGATCGCGCGCTATGGAGTTGCTTGAGCGCTGCCATCTCAAGGGTTTCGAGTCTCATTACCCGCATCAGTTGTCCGGCGGCATGCGCCAGCGCGCGGCGCTTGCTCGAACGCTTGCGGTGGAGCCGGGCGTGTTGCTCATGGATGAGCCGTTTTCCGCGCTCGATGCGCAGACCAAGATGGTCTTGCAACAAGACCTCGCACAGATGCTTGCGTCCGAACAGAAGACCGCATTACTGATTACCCACGATCTGGCTGAAGCGATTGCGTTATCCGATCGTGTGTATGTGATGAGCGAGCGCCCGGGAACGATTATCGAAGAGATCGTCATCGACCTTCCTCTTCGCGAAAATCCGCTTGAGCGCCGCAAGCTGCTCCACATGAATGACTACGTGGCGCGATTGATGGAGCTGCTCAAGGTAGGAAGGGAAGAGCACCTTGGCTAGTTTGCGGTAACGGATTCGCATCACAGTTCAATTTGCACGGGTATCGACTATGGCTATCAAATTGAAAATGACACTGGGCAGTCTGCTACTGCTCGTTTTCTTCCTTGCCGCCTGGCAATGGGGGCCTTCGGCTTTGGGTATTCCCGAGTTCGTTCTGCCGAAGCTGAGCGCAACCGTTGATGAGGCACTGCGCATGTTCGGTTCGGAAAATCTCATACAGCACACTGGGATCACGGCTCTCGAGGTAATTGCAGGTTTCGTACTGGGGTCCGCGCTTGGTGTCGCGATTGGCGTGACACTCGGCCTTTCTCCTACGACTGAAACCGTCCTTTCACCTTATATCCTCGCACTTCAGATTGCGCCCAAGGTGGCTTTCGCGCCTCTTTTCGTAATGTGGATGGGCTACACGGTATATCCGAAGATCGTCGTAGCGGTCTTGATCGTATTCTTCCCGGTGATGGTCAACGTGCTGCGGGCCGTGCGCACCGTGGATCCAGACATGGTGAACCTCGTGCGTGCGATGTGCGGCTCGCGCTGGCAGGTGTTTCAGTTCGTGGAGTTCCCATCTGCGATGCAGGCGTTGTTTTCCGGCCTGCGCATCGCGTCGACGCTCGCGGTGATCGGCGTCACCGTAGGTGAACTCGTTGGCGGCGACAAGGGGCTGGGCTATTTGCTGGTGTATGGCGAAGGACAAGGAAATACCGCGATGGTATTCGTCTCCATTGTGGGGCTGACCATCATCGGCGTGCTGGCCTATGCCGCTGTGGTGTGGCTTGAAAGAAGGGTGCTGCATTACCTGCCCCGTGCCAGCATGAAAACCGTGTGAACGCGGCTCATCCGCGGTCGATTCGTAGTCGGGAGAGTTGGAAATGAGTATGAAGAGTGAAAGCACGGGGTTTGCGGCGTCGCTGCCTTCGCTGCGTCGGCACATCGTGGTCGGCATGGGCGTGGCACTGATGTGCGCTTGGGGATGCGCGGTGCAGGCCGCGCCGAGTGCGATGCAGCAGGTGACCTATCTGCTGCCCGCGCCCCAAAGCGAGATTGCATTTGCGCCGCTGATGATCGCGCAGAAGAAGAACTACTACGCCGACGAGGGATTGTCGGTGCGCTTCGTATCGGTGCAGGGCGGCGCAGAAGTGGGAAAGCAACTCGCGGCGGGGAATGGTGATCTGGGCGGAGCGCTCGGCGACACGCCGATCGTACTTCGCCAGAACGGCATTCCCGTGAAGGCCGTCGCGCTGTTCGGCGGTCGCGCACTACATCAGTTTGTCACGCGCTCCGACGAAAACATAGCAATTCCCGCAGTGCTGAAGGGCAAGACCCTCACTGTTATGTCGTATCAGGACACGTCCTTTTATGCTGCGCTCGCCGTGCTCGCGAAGGGTGGGCTTACGCGATCAGACGTGTCGATCCAGGCGGCGGGACCGTCGGGCATCTGGCAACTCCTTGCCCAAGGACGCGCCGATGCAATGGTAGGCACGCCCGACTGGGCGGCAAGCGCCGAGGAAGCCGGAGCGAAGCTGGTATGGCAGTCGACCGATGCCTACTTTCCGGGGATGGCGCAAGCCACTCTTGCGTCGGACCGTATGATCGCCGCGCGCCCCGACATGGTGCACAAGTTCGTGCGTGCATCGATGAAGGCGCTAGCGGAAATCGAAAGAAATCCTGCCGCCGCGGCGAAAGACTATGTCGCTGCCGTGCCGTCATGGAAGGGGCGCGAGGCATTCGTGAGCAAAGTGCTGACGTATTACGCACAGCATGTCTATCCGGGACAGACGACGATTGGCGCGTTCGATCCAGCGCGCGTGGAACGGCTGCAGGACTTCTATTTTGCGCAGAAGATCATTCGAACCAGAGTCGACTTGAAAGATTTATTTACCAACCAATTCGTGGAGTGATATGAGCGATAAACCAGCGGGTGCGGCCGAAGGCGGCACCGACATGATGCTGCTGACGATTTTCCTGCGGCATGACCAGTCGAACAATCTCGATGCGTTCCAGTCTCGGCTGAAAGAGGCCGATTGGTGGGAGCGCTTCCCGCCGAAAGGCACGACGATCGTGTCGTGGACCGTGGCGATGGGGTTCGGCCAGATCGTCACACTCGCGTTGCCGCCGGCATTGCTGCCAGTGGTTAACGTTGAACTCGAGCGCTCGGCGTGGGGTGTTTTCCGCACTGAGTGCTATCCGGCTTACGACTTTGTGCCCGTGCGCGAACGGATTCGCGAGCGGGTGCACCAGGGAGGACAATGATGGATCGTTATCTTGAACCGCATCAGGCACGCCGCCGCGAGCCGACCCAATACGAAAATCTGCTTGGAGACGCGATTGAGCGTGCGTTTGCGCAGGGCTTTCACGATCTGGCGTCGATCGTGCGCTATCTGAACGAGACTGGGCTGGGGCCGCAGGACGGTACGCTGTGGACGAAAGAAGGCTTCGTAAGCGAAATGGCACGGCTCGCGGCCGATTGAGTGGCGCGCGGTGTTGAACGGAAAGCAATCATCATGAGTATCCAACAGCAAAAGACGGTCGCGACCATTCTGCGTGATGGCTTGCACAATCTGTGGTTCCCGATTTGCCCGTCGGGCTTTGTCGATAGGAATCCGGTATCGCTGCGCAGGCTCGGCAAGAAGCTGGTGCTTTGGCGCGATGCCGATGGCAGTGCGCACGCCCTCGAGGATCATTGCCCACATCGTGGCGCGCCGCTTTCGAAGGGCATTGTGTTGGGCGACCGCATCGCGTGCGGCTATCACGGCGTACAGATTCGTGCGGACGGAGTGGTGACGAGCGTGCCTGGCAGTCCGGGTTGTAAGCTGGAAGGCATGCGCGCCGTGCAGTCGTTTCATCTGACCGAAGCAAATGGCGTGATCTGGCTATATAACGCGGACGGCACCGTCGATGAGGCACCGCCGCTACGCCTGCCTGAAGAGCTTGTATCGGACGAGTATTCGTCATTCCTCTGCTATACCGAATGGAAGGGCGATTATTGCTATGTGCTGGACAACGTGATGGACCCGATGCACGGCACGTACCTACATAAGCAGTCTCATTCGATGGCCGTTGGCGACCAGGCGGCCAGTTTCCGTGTGCGCGATACCGCGACCGGCTTCGTGTTCGAAAAGGAAGGCCAGCGCGACGTGAATTTCGACTGGACCGAATGGTCCGACACGGGCTTGCACTGGCTGCGCCTCGAAATTCCCTATCCTAAGACCGGTGGCCCTGGCGGAAATTTCGTCATCGTCGGCAGCTTCACTCCGATCACGCCCGAACTAGCGGCCGTGTTTCACTGGCGCTGCCGCAAGCTGCAGGGCTGGCAACGCGACGCGTGGCGCTTCCTCTATGAGAACCGGTTGGAGGCGCGTCACTGGGCCGTGCTCGAGCAGGATCGGGAGATGCTGGAAGCCATGGAGCCGGACGCCAATCAGCGTGAGCATCTGTATCAGCACGACATGGGTGTGGTCAAGCTGCGCCGGCACCTGAAGAACCTTGCGCAGGCCGAGATCGACAGGGGGGGGCAATGAGCGATACGTCCATTCAGGCGACGCGTATCGTGTCGCCCGCAGTACCGGATCTGCCGCACGCTAGCTGGACCAACGGCATCCGGATCGGCAATGAGCTGGTGCTGTCCGGTATGACCGCGCATCCGACACTGGACGATACCGGAGGGCCGCTCTCGACCCGCGAGCAGACCCTCGTGGTACTAGGTAAGATCCGGGCGTTGGTTGAGGAAGCGGGCGGGTCGATCGCGAACATCGTGAAGCTCACGGTCTACGTTACGGATATCGCTGACAAGGACGAGGTGGGGCGAGCCCGGCGCGAGTTCTTCGCGGGGCTGGGCGCGTACCCCGCGTCGACTCTTGTCGCAGTATCGGGGCTCGTATTTCCTGCGCTGAAGATTGAGATTGACGCGACCGTTCGGCTCGATTTCGATCTGACGCAGATTCAGGCGGCAAGGTAAGGCCAGACGGTTTTACAACCTGACGACGCGAGGCATGTCGAGTGCCTCGCGCATTTAATCATGAGCAATACCGAACTCCTGAATGCCCGCATCCGGACGCTTCGCTACGAAGCGGAAGGTGTGGTTAGTGTCGAACTGGTGCCAGTCAGCGGCTCGAGCTTTCCTGCGTTCAGCGCGGGCGCGCACGTCGACCTGCATTTGCCGAATGGCCTCACGCGCAGCTATTCGCTGCTCAATTCACCGACCGAGTCGAATCGTTACGTGCTGGGCATTCTTTCGGATCGCCAGAGCCGGGGCGGTTCGCGATATGTGCACGAGAACTTTCGCTGCGGGATGACTCTGCCGGTCGGCAAACCACGCAACAATTTCGCGCTCGATGAGACGGCCGAATCGTCGGTGTTGGTCGCGGGGGGCATCGGCATTACGCCGATCCTATGTATGTACCGGCACCTGCGCGGCGAAGGCAAGATCGTGCGGCTCGTCTATTGTGCACGCAGTCGTGCGCAGGCCGCGTTTCTTGACGAGCTTGCTGCACTCGGAGGCAGTGTCGATCTTTATTTTGACGACGAGCACGGTGGAAAGCCATTCGATCTCGTGGCATTCCTTTTGACCCAACCGAAGCATGTGCACGCCTATTGTTGTGGCCCTTCGGTGATGCTGACGGCGTTCGAGGCAGCATGCGAAGGCGCTGGTATCGTGAATGTCCATATCGAGCGGTTTGCCGCAGAGACGAACGTAATCCAGGCGCCGAGCGCAAGCTATACCGTCGAGCTTGCGAAGAGCAGTAGGGCGTTGGAGGTGCCGGTCGACAAGAGCTTACTTGATACTTTGTTGGAGGCCGGCATCGACGTCGATTACAGTTGCCGGGAGGGCATTTGCGGTGCGTGCGAGACGCGCGTGCTGGAAGGATGCCCTGATCACCGCGACTCGGTACTGAGTACGGCTGAGAAGACGGGTAACAAGACGATGATGGTCTGTGTTTCTGGCGCGAAGTGCGGCAAGCTTATTCTCGACCTCTGAGTGCTCCACTGCGGATCGAATATTTGACACGGATTCTTTTCGTTCTTGCTCAATGTCGGAGCGCTTTCTTCCCGGACGGCCGGACAGAAGGCGCAGCTTTGGTAGGCTGGTTATTTTGATATTCTGCACGCCACTGAAAATGTCTACCTCTGACTCTTGCCTGTCCCGATTTTATCGTTCTCGCAATAGACGAGATCGGCTGCGGTGACAAAGAGCGAAGCCGGCATCGGACCCGGCAGTGTGTCTTGTTGGCCTTTACGCACTTTCCACGGTTCCGCCTGGTCCTCCTCGGTAATGAAGATAACGTCGAGAGGATGCGTACCGCCCGTAGCATCCGTGATGGCCTGCTAGACAGAGTCAGTCGCCATCGATTGGATCGAAGCCAGGTAAGCCCACTGGTCCGTGTAGGGTTGGAAAACCTCGTCGACGAAAACACTGCAATCTTGCTCGCGCGGCGTCTTTTGCAGAGGAAGTGCAATCAGATTGCCGAAGCCACCTTTCGGCATCGTGTCCTGGTTAGGGAAGAGGCGGTCGTAGGTAAGCACCTCGCGAAGGCCGTTCGCAATACGGCGCGCACGTGAGGCATGATTGGTTATCGGGCGTTCGGGTTCGCCCGCTGGCAATCAGCCCGTGGAGGCAGGCGGGCAAGGCTTGCCTGGCAGCTTAGAGACGGTTTCATAAAGACTGGTCGGCCCGCCGAAGGGTATTCCAGCAGATCAGGCAGCAACCGAGTTTGAGGAAC
>NZ_LOWC01000064.1:0-652 GCF_001522845.1 Burkholderia sp. BDU5
GAACTGTACGAGAGCGGCAAGATTCGCGAGGCGGCATGCTGGGACCACGCGAGACGGTACATATACGACGTGCATGCCCGAACGCCTACCGAGGCAACCCGGGAGGTGCTCGAACTGATCGGCGGACTTTACGCGATCGAGGCCGACATCCGCGGCAAACCCGCCGCTGAACGGCTGCGCGTGCGCCAGGAGAGAAGCATCCCGCTGCTCGCGGCCATCAAGACGTGGATGACGGACAAACTCGCGGCGCTGTCGAAGAAATCCGAATTGGCCAAAGCGATCCGTTACTCGCTTAACCAGTGGGATGCCCTCGTACTGTACTGCGAAGAGGGCCGTGCCGAGATCAGCAACGCCCTGGCCGAAAACGCGCTGCGCTGTGTCAGTCTGGGTCGCAAGAACTTCCTGTTCGCCGGCTCCGACAGCGGGGGGAAACGGGCCGCGGCGATGTACAGCCTGATCGGCACGTGCAAGCTGAACGGGATCAACCCGCGCGCTTACCTCGAATACGTGCTGACCCATATCGCTGACCACCCCATTAACCGCATCGACGAATTACTACCGTGGAACGTGGCAACTAAGAGACGGTTTCAAAAAGGCCAGGTGGGGCTGTTAACTTTCGCGGCGAGCTGTTAACCTCAGGCATCGGAACAAC
>NZ_LOWC01000065.1:0-845 GCF_001522845.1 Burkholderia sp. BDU5
AACGGATAGCCGAGCGCCGCGAGAAAGCGGTCGAACTCCGCGTGGTCCGCCTGCGGCACCTGCAGGCCGACGAGGATCGAGCTGTAGTCGGCGCCCTGATTCCGGTAATGGAACAGGCTGATGTTCCAGTCGGGCGCCATCGACGACAGGAACTTCATCAGCGCGCCCGGCCGTTCGGGGAATTCGAAGCGGAACAGCCGCTCGTCGTGCGCGAGCGGCGAGCGGCCGCCGACCATGTAGCGGATGTGCTGCTTCGACAGCTCGTCGCCGGACAGATCGACGGTCGTGAAGCCGTGCGCGGCGAAGGTGCGCGAGATCTCGTCGGATTCGTCGCGCCGCTTGATCTGCACGCCGACGAAGATGTGCGCCGATTGCGCGTCGGCGATCCGGTAGTTGAACTCGGTCACGTTGCGCTCGCCGACGAGCGAGCAGAAGCGCCTGAAGCTGCCGCGCTCCTCGGGGATCGTCACCGCGAACACCGCCTCGCGCGCTTCGCCCACTTCCGCGCGCTCGGCGACGAAGCGCATCCGGTCGAAGTTCATGTTCGCGCCGGACGTGATCGCGACGAGCGTCTCGCCCTCGATGCCTTCGCGCTCCGCATACAGTTTCGCGCCCGCGACCGCGAGCGAGCCGGCCGGTTCGAGCACGCTGCGCGTGTCCTGGAACACATCCTTGATCGCCGCGCAGAGCGCGTCGGTGTCGACCGTCACGACATCGTCGAGATACGCGGTGCAGAGCCGGAACGTCTCTTCGCCGACGAGCTTCACCGCAGTGCCGTCGGAGAAGAGGCCGACCTCGGGCAGCTCGACGCGCTTGCCCGCCGCGAGCGAGCGCTTCATCGCGCA
>NZ_LOWC01000066.1:0-2564 GCF_001522845.1 Burkholderia sp. BDU5
GTAAGCGATCGATGAACCACGCACTGTTCGTGTGAAGCTAGAGCGGCGACGATTGTGTCCACTTGAACGAGGAGGTGGACACCATGACAGAGCACAGCAGCGACGATCTGAAGTTACGCCTGGTGACGGGCTTCGAACGCGACGGGCGGCGCCGGCGTTTCGATCCGCAAGCTAAGCTGGAATTGGTTCAGGCATGCATGCAACCGGGGGTGTCAGTCGCGAGGATCGCGCTGGACCACGCGGTGAATGCCAACCTGCTACGCAAGTGGATCAGGGACTACGAGCGCGCGCGCAACGGCGCTGTGGCGAGCACGGCGATCGAGAGCCCGGCTCCGGCATTTGTGCCCGTGGTTCAGAGCGGCGCGGTCGAGGCCTCAGTGACTGACGTTTTTCGGCGATCAGCTCGTATGGGGATCGCGCACTTGCGCGATGACCTCACGCCGTCATCGCAACTCGTCGCGCAGTTGCCCAATGGCGTGACGCTCAAGCTCGACTGCAACGAACGCGAGCTCGCGCTGATGTCGACGATGATCGAGACGCTGGTGCGCTGTCATGTTCCGGCTCGATCCTGAGTTAAAGGTCTACGTGCATCGCGACGCGGTGGACTTCCGCAAGAACATCACCGGCTTGGCGGCCTTGGTGGAGCAAGCGCTGGGACTCGATCCATTCGCCCGAGCGGTGTACGTGTTCCGCAACAAGCGCGCCGATCGCATCAAGCTTCTGCTATGGGAGCGCAACGGGTTCTGGCTCTTGATGAAGCGGCTGGAAGCAGATCGTTTCGTATGGCCACGCGAGGTCGCCGGCATTCTCGAGCTGAGCGTCGAGCAGTTGCACTGGTTGCTGGACGGCATCGATCTGGCCGCCATGCGCAAGCATCCAGCGCGGCACTATGCGCGCGTCAACTAGGACAGGCGCATGGTTGCACGGCAGCAACATCCAGATCGTGATCGGCGCGGCGACGTAAACCCATGGGTCGTCGAAACCCGCTATGGTTACGGGATGACTCGCGCCCCACAACCCGCCTCGATTACCGCCGAAGAACTCGCCGCGCTCATTGCCGAGCGCGACGCAATGCTTGCTGAGCGCGATGCGTTGCGCGGCGAACTGCGCGTGACGAAGGTCGAACGCGACTTGCTCAAGGAGCAGCTAAAAGCCTATGAACGTCGGCTGTTTGGCGCCAAGAGTGAAGCCCGCAGCGCCGATCAACGCGACTTGTTCTTGAACGAGGCCGAAGCGTTGGCGCCGACGGCGGCAACACTGCCGGCGCAAGAAGAAGACGAAGCCCAGACGCAGGTAGCCGGCCACGCGCGTAAGAAGCCCGGGCGCAAACCGCTCGATCCGGCCTTGCCGCGCGAAGTCGTTCGCTATGAACTGCCGGAATCGGAGCGCGTGTGCCCGCACGACGGCTCGGTGCTCGTCGAGATCGGTGTGGAAGTGAGCGAACAACTGGACATCATCCCGCAGCAGGTGCGGGTGATCCGGCACGAACGTGTGAAGTACGCATGCCCTCGCTGCGACGAGAGCCTGAAGGTAACGCCGGCGCGCTCGCGCGTCATCCCGAAGGGACTGTTTACGGAAGCGGCGCTAGCGTGGTTCGTGGTTTCCAAGTACATGGACGGCTTGCCGCTGTATCGCATCGCTGCGTTGCTCAAACGCTTCGGTGGCGACATCTCGCGCAATACGCTGGCTGCGAGCGTGGTACGAGTGGGTGAAGCCGTGCAGCCGGTGATCAACTTGATGCGCGATCACTTGCTCGATAGCGACATCGTGTTCGCCGACGAGACGACCGTGCAGGTACTGAAAGAGCCCGGACGAGCGCCACAAACCAAGAGCTATATGTGGGTGCAGATGAACGGCAGCGGGCCGCCGGTGCGACTGTTCGGCTATGCGCCGGGGCGCGGCAAACAGCACGGCAGCGATCTGTGGGCCGGCGTTCGCCGTGGCGCCGTGTTTATGACGGACGGCTACGAACCGTACAACGCGATCGCCGATATCAATGGCCTCGTGCATCTTGGATGTTGGGTGCATGCTAGGAGGTACTTCGTGGAAGCCGAGGACGTATTGCCTAAGAAGGCACGTGGCCCTCATCAACCGACCACGCAGTTCATCACGCTGATCGGCAAACTGTACGCGGCCGAGTCGCACGCGGATCAGAAGCCCCATCGTCGGGCTCGCCTTCGCCGGCGCTATAGCCGCGCGGTGCTTGCACGAATCAGGTCGTTGCTCGATGAGTATCTGGCGACAACGGCACCCAGCGGCCTGCTAGGCAAGGCCTTGAACTACCTGGCCGGACAATGGCCGAAGCTGAACCGCTACGTCGAAAACGAAACGTGGCCGATTGACAATAACCCCTGCGAGAACGCGATTCGCCCATTCGTGGTGGGGCGCCGTGCGTGGTTGTTCGCGGATACGACCGGCGGAGCGAAGGCGAGTGCCAACCTTTATTCGCTCGTCGAGACGTGTAAGGCCAACGGCGTCGACGCTTACCGCTATCTAACCGAGTTGTTCAAGGCATTGCCCTACGCGCGAAGCGTCGATGATTACGAGGCGCTCTTGCCATGGAA